>JAPLWL010000044.1 GCA_026396635.1 Candidatus Komeilibacteria bacterium
CGTTCAAATTTACCCTTTAATTTGGCAGCTACTTTAAGATTAGGAATTTTAGTAGTCAGCCCGACCGGCATATATAAAATTAAATGAGTAATGCCGGCGGCGGCTTTTTTGGCCATAATAGAAGCGATCATCTTATCATAAACCTCTAAAGATAACCGGAAAGTTACTTTAATAATATGATCATCGGCCGGAGCCAAATTAACTCCTCCACCCCAAACCAAACAAGCGCCGATTTTATCAACAATTTTTTTCATTTCTTGGGTGGTAAAAGTTACTGGGGCCAAAACTTCCATAGTATCACCAGTGCCAGATGGCTGAGTAATGGCTCGGGAAAAAGTTTTTGGTATAGTCAAACCTAAGGCGGCCACAATCGGAACAACCACCAAGGTGGTCCGGTTGCCAGCTACTCCGCCAACCGAATGCAAATCGGCGATGACCTTGCCTTTGGGAAATTTAAGCGTATCACCATTAACTACCATGGCCCTAGTTAAATAAAAAAGTTCATCTTCACTATAAGGCAAAACAAAAGAAGAGGCGATGAAAAAAGATATCGGCACACTGTCCAAACGGCCAGCCACCACGTCTTCAATAATTAGGTTCATCTCCTCTTTACTTAGAGCTGAGCCATAAATCCTTTTTTTAATAGCCTGAATAGAAGAAAGTTTTCCCAATAAATGAATTTCGGCAATTTCTTGATTAGCTAAGGCAAATTTTTTCCAAATATCTTCATAAATGCCAATTTGACCAGGCCTGACTAAGTTATCAGAAAGATTGACTTCTACTACAACTTTTTTCTGACCGCGCCATTGTAAAGTAATTTTATCACCCGGAAAAATTGACTGATTTTCAGCTTCTTTTTCATTTAAAACCACAATGTACTTATTAGAACCGGTTTCAATATCTAACTTTTTAAACTTTAAGAAAAGGGCCATAAAGGTAAAAAAACATTAAAAAAAATAAAAGGATTACTCCTATGCTAACACTTTTTTTAGCTTTCGTCTACCCGGTTTTTTATCAGTTTTTAAGCAGCCAAGGGTATTCTTTAGCGGTCGATTTTTTAACTTCGCGGGGGGCAATCACTCCCCGTTCACAAATTAAACCAGTTAAATATTTGGCCGGAATAACATCAAAAGCCGGGTTGATCAAATCCAAATTAACTGAAGGGTGCTGCCAAATTTCTTTGGTACTGCGGCGCTCAATAACAATTTGATTATCGGCATCTAGCTTTAACAAACTAGCCGCCACATAAACCGGAATATGATTAGCCCAGGCCGCCAAAGCAATACCATAGCTACCAATTTTATTAATAGCCGAACCATCATACAATAAAGCATCGGCACCAATAATCACTTGGTCGATTTTTATTTGATTATTTTGAAAATCATTCAGATTAGCCAAGAAAGACGGAGCCGCCGAATCCACAATCATGGTTACCGGCACACCGGCCTGGGTTAAATGCATTGCCGTAATATGGCCTTGAAATAATGGTCGAGTTTCGGTATTAACCACAGAAAATTTTTTCTGCTGATGAGCTTTTAATAAAATTTTTTCTACGGTTCCAGAATGACAATGAGTTAAAATGGTTGAGCCAGAACTAATCAGCTGCAAACCAAAATGAACAATTTTCTGATCAATGACTTGATATTGTTTAATAAGCGAGGCCTGCATTTTAGTTAATTCTTCCTGCCCCTCAGCCGCCTCCGGCCACAACCGACTAGCGGCGGCTACCAAATAATGCAAAGAATTAACCATCATTGGTTCGGTTGGCCGTGATTGTTCCAATCGCCAAGCCGCCTGAGCAATACTTTTTTGCCAAACCGCCAACGGCCGTCTCTGATACCGACGACTCTCTACTATTAATGCTTCTACCGCTGCCTGAGACACTTGGGCGGCGCCTTGAATTTTTAATTTTTTGATGTCACTAACCACGCTTAATAAGCTCATATAATTAAAATTCAATAACTTGCCCGGGTTTTATTGGCTTAGGCTGACTGTCTGAACTAGGCAATTTTTCTGATAAATTTTCAGTTACCTTAGGCGCCGTTTGAACCCTGGCTTCGCGCTCAGCTTGCCCGTTAAATTGTTGAATTGGCCTAGCTAAAGCTTCTTGAAGAGAAATACTCTTAGGAACCTCTCTAGCCTTAGCTGGATTTTGATTATTGGACTGACTGGGTGGCCGACTACCCCTGCCGCCGTTCCGATCATCCCTTCTATCATCCCTTCTATCATCCCGCCGGGGTAAATTTCTTTTGCCCTGATTTTCTGAATTAGATTCTTGACTCCTGGCTTGAGTCTGACTCTGTTGATTTGAAAAATTTTCTGACTTCTTATCTTCAGTTTGAGCTTTTTTAGGTTTGCGATTTAAAGGTAATTTTCCTTCATGAGCCAACTTTAAACAATCTTTACAATAAATTGGCTTAGATAAATCCGGGTCGAAAAACAAAGTGGTAGTAGTACCACAATTATCACAAGGAAAATCCTTGCCACCTTCACGAGGCGGCCGAGCCGTTGATTTTTCCGTCCGTTCTTTTTCGGTGGCCTCGCTTTGAGCAAAGGTCCAGCGGCTGATTTTTTCTTCTACCTCCGCCCGCGGCGTAGAATTGCGCTCACGAGTAACTTTAATAATTTTACCGGCGGTTTCTATATCAAAATTTTTGGGAAGCGGTGGCAAGCCGCGGGCGGAAAATGGGTCAGACGGCACGCCATTAATACACAATTTTAAATACATTTCGAAGTTAGCCAAGTTAACCAAATCAGTTTCATCAAACTTAGGCACAAATTCTTTAGCTAAAAATTCGGCGTCTTCCGCCCCCACCCGAAAACAAATTAAAGTACCCACGTTGCCAAAAACCGCCGCCCGAACTTTTTCATCCAACTGTTCAATGTATTGATGAGCCATGATTAAATTCAAATGATATTTACGGGCTTCTGACAAAATATTGGCAAAGCTTTCGGTAGCAAAATTTTGAAATTCATCAACGTACAAATAAAAGTCATTCCGCTGGTCTTCTGGCACATCCACCCGGCTCATGGCGGTCAGCTGAATTTTAGTAATAATCATGGCACCCAACAGAGCTGAATTATCCTCACCGATTCTACCTTTAGCCAAGTTAAGCAATAAAATCTTTCTTTCATCCATTATTTTGCGCAAATCAATGGATGATTTTACCTGACCAATAATATTACGCATCATGGAAGAAGACAAAAACCGGCCAACTTTGTTTTGAATTGGCGAAATAGCTTCAGCCTTTAGTTTTTCCGAATAACCCGGATATTCGGTGGTCCAAAAAGATTTAACAATTGGATCGGAAATTTTATCAATAACTTTGTTCCGAAATTCTTTATCCACTAAAATTCTCATGACACCCAGCAAGGTACTGCCAGGATATTCCAGCAAAGCCAATAAAGCATTGTTTAGAATATATTCCAAACGCGGGCCCCAAGAATCAGCCCAAATTTTCTTAAAAACATTTAATAATCCCGAAACCACTAAGTGCCGATATTCCGGATTAACATTTTCTAAAACATTAAAGGCAATTGGGTATTCAAAATCAGACGGATTTAAATAAATAACATCATTGATCCGATGACTGGGCACATAATTAATGACTTTTTCCACCAAATCACCGTGGGGATCAACTACAGCCACGCCCCGGCCATCTTGGATATCCTGCACAATCATATTTTCCAAGGTCGTAGATTTACCAGTACCAGTTCGACCAATTAAATACATGTGTCGGCGCCGGTCATCAACTTTAATCCCAAAACGGCGACGGATTGAACGAAAATTCGTTTCCGCAAAAATATTAATATCTCTTTTTATTTCTTCAGACATAAGGTAGGTTTTCTGGCGGTTCAACTTCTTTTTTAACCGGTTGATTAGTTAATGGTTTTTCCTCTGCTACTTGATTTGCTTGAGGTTGCTTGGCAAAACGTTTTTCATAATAATCATTGTCAAAATTATAGCCAGGCAAAGTCTCGGTGATTACCACATCTTCTGGAACAACTTCCGGCTCAACAGCATTAGAAACAACTGGCACAGCCGGCGCCTCAGCCCTTTTACTTTTAAAAGAAGAGCCTAGTTCTTGGGCCAGCGGCAAAGAGGTTGGCGGTTCAGCCTTACGAGCCTCCGTCTTCTTTAAGAGTGGCGTCTTAACATCCAAAGTAGCTGGAAAATGCCAAACTGTGGCCGCAATGTAAGCCTTACGAAATCGCTTAAACATGTATTCAGCATTAGTGGTTCTCTTTTTAAACGGCCGAAAGCCATTGTGACCCCTAAACTGCCAAAAAGCCCCCATCAAACCCTGAATACCCTTGCCCACCAGCCAAACATCTTTGTGGGCCAAATAATAAACCCGCAATTTACATTTATAACCAATTTTTAATAATTTCTTTTGAATCTGCTCAATGGTGTCTTTTTCGCCCGGACTTAAATACTGAATCATACTCGGCTGGCCCTTATCTTCTCTTTCCGGCTTATAATCAGCCCACAAACTAATAATTGCTTCGGAAAATTTATCCAGTTTATCCAAGCTGGCATCAATTAAACTATCGGCCAGATGCTTGCTTTCTGGCGCCTTAATGCCCATTAACTTATTAACAATGGCCAGACCCTCTTTTTTCCAATCATCAGAGGTTGGACGAATAACCAATTGCACGCCAATTTGCTCACCAGCTTGCAATTTGCTCATTAATTCCAAAAGTGCTGCCAGGGGGTCAGCAAATTTTTGCGACAACTTATGCTCAAAAAATTCATAAGTTTTAATTGGGTAAGGATTGGGTTTGGCTAGTTTTAATTCTGACGCCCAAAATTTAAAATCAGTTAAATAAGTTTCAATATTTTCTGGGATCAAATTAATATAATCCTCTACCTCGGTAATTTCCGCTTCTGGATATTGGGCATAAACGGCCGCTTCTATATAATCCCGGTGAATAACTGGCGTCCGGATCAAAAATTGAATATAACCTTCCAAAGAAACTATTTCTAAACTAACCGCCAATTGGACCCGGCCCTGCCACCATTGTTCAAATTTGGTTCCATTTGATTTGAGCCCGTACAAATGAGCAAAAAATTGCTCCATGGCCATTAGACTCTGCTCATTATTTTTAGGAATATCAATGGCTAATAAATTATATTTAACGTTGGCCAAAAACTCTTGACGTTTTAACAATACCCGGCCAAAAAGATAACTCCAAGCAATAAAAAACAGCAGGACTAGCCAGCCGCCATTTTTTATTAATAACCACAACCAGGTCAACGGACCCAGCTGAGAAAGCTCCATTAAATGTGACAAATCTAAAGTAATTTCCATTTTTTATTTTTGACAAGCTTTTTTTGAAGCAGGCTAACAGTTACTCTTTAACGTTATATTCACCATTGGGCAATTTTACAAATCGGTTCTTATTCATTAAAGCCAAGGCAATAGTGCTTTCTTTAACCAAACGATGCTTGAGAACTCGGCTAATAATTTCCGCTTTAGTTAACGGCTTGCCAGCATCTTTAATAACTTGAGCAATAACGTCAGCTACTACTCCTGGCTTATAGCCCCATTCGGTCAAAGCGTAAATGCCCCGGCCCACCAAAACATACTTTTTGTCTAAAATTAATTCATTATGAATCGTAGCTGGATTAGCTGATTTTTTATCCAAACCCAGCTCATTAATTTTTTTAGCAATCTCCACAAAGTGAAGCGGCTTGTTTTCTTTTTTCAAAACTAAATAAATCCGGTCAGTCATCCGTTTTAAAGTAATGGTTTTCCATTCAATTAAACCCCATTCATTAAAAGGATTGGTACCTAACCGTTTGCTTAAACGCAAATAGGCATGGACACTCTTTTCATCCAATTGATCTTGACGATCTTTAAAATATTGTTCCTGCTGCAACAAAGACCAAAGTTTTTCCCACATTAATGGCTGGGTGTGATTTTGTAAAAATTCATGCAGCCAAATTAAGGTTTTGCCAACAAACTCCAAAGAAGCACTAGGAATTTTCCAAGCCTCTTTCCAATGTTCGCCTTCTGGCTGTTCTTCAATCCGATGTTTTAATAATTGACGTAAGAAAAATTTAGTGGCCGCCACTACTTTAGGATTTTCATTAGGCGAAACCAAAATCTTCTCCAGCAAATGTTCCTCAGTCATAGCGCCGCCATGGTCTTCCAAGGTTTTAACTACTACAAATTCAATTGGGCGCAATTGGCTATTTTGGCTGGCATTATGCTTAACTTTCTTTAAAGCCAAATTTTCAATTTGCCGAACGCGCTCCCGAGTAATTTTAAATTCTTTGCCAATTTCTTCCAGGGTTTTTCGTTCCTGGCCGTCTAAACCATAACGCCAATTTAAAATCCGCTTTTCCCGATCAGACAGATCTTTAAAAATTTCCTCT
>JAPLWL010000020.1 GCA_026396635.1 Candidatus Komeilibacteria bacterium
GTAAAAGAACCGAGACAATGTGATGTATTTATATTTACCAATCACTGATAAATATAAGCCTCAGTTAGTCTAAGGTCAGTCTATTATTAATATTATTAATCGGTCAATCGCCGTCGCACCCCCTCCGACGGCTCTAAAAACATCTAAAATTAACCAAAATTACCTTAGCAAACCAAAATAACCCAATAAAACCATTGGGGGCTATAGTTATACACCGACGGCTCTATAAATAATAAATTAATCCAAAAATTGATTTTTAAGACAACTAGCCGTTTTTCAAAACATAATCACAAACATGCCAATGTTTGACTATGCCCGTACCAATGGCCGGGCCGGCATATTGCCGTTCATTAAAATATTCTATTACCAGGTTACCAAAAATTTTAGATGCAACCAGATTAGCCTTGCCTTCTTTTACCCAGTCATCCTGGGGACCAAAAACACTCATCACCAAATAACCACCTGGGCGTAAAAATTTAACAATCTTAGACACGGACGTGGGCTCAACAAATTGCAAGGTATTAATTGCAATAATCGCATCAAACAAAAGATGAGTTTTAAAAGATTCTATTTTTTGTTGTGAAACAAAGGCTCCGGTCTGAGCCGTTAAGGCCACTGCCTGCGGATTAGCATCAATAGCTAAAACCAAATGGCCCATTTCAACTGCCACTTTACTTTCAACTCCGGATCCGCAACCTAAATCCAAAATCAAACTATGAGGCGGCAATTTAGATAAAACATCTACCACAAATTCACGCGGTGGCCTACTTTTAGTTTTTTCATAAAAATCTAACATAAATTTTAAACTATACTCTTACTTATTATCCTTTAACCGTTTCTGAATAAACTCTAAAATTTTAGCAAAAACTATTTGCCGATTTCCCTGATTAGCAGCCAAATGGTCAGTGCCTTCCAGCAAAAACAGCTCCTTATCTTTGGAACGCAATCGTTCATAAACATACATAGAACCATAAGCCTGGCTCAATTCATCCGCTAAAGAATGAATGAGCAGTGCTCCGGGCCGAAATTGAGGAATAGCCTTTTTAGTATAGCGATCAATAAATTTATAAACTTGGCTAAAAGTAGAAAAGGGAATAATTCCAACTGGCCGCTTTATTGCCCAAGAGCGCATAATTTGATCCAACCAACTATAAAAACGACTGCCTTTAATTTTTTCCAGCCCAAAAACCAAACACCGGAAAAACCAATCATATTTAAAAAAAACTGATAGCCCTAAGGTTATCACTCCCCTTAACTGACGATGATGTTGATATTTGTAGGCCAGCTCCAAGGCCAAATCACCACCAAAAGAATAACCAATTAAAAATATATTTTTATTTTGAGCTAAATAATTTTTCAGCGGCGCTTCTACCGACTCCCACAACTGATAATAATAAATATGGCTTAAGGCTTCCCAGCTAACTCCGCAACCAGCCAATTTTACTCCAAAAACATTTAAACCCTGAGCTTGCAAAAACTCCGCCAGCGGACGCATGTCATTAGGCCCGCCAGTTAAGCCATGAACCAAAATAACCACCGCCTGACTGCCCGGCGCTGGGAAATAAAATGAGCCAGATAAATGGCCATCGTCATCTTTCATAAATTAAGAGATATTTAATCACTATTATCATAGCATTTTTTCTAATAACGAAACAAGGGTCTTCCGCAGAAAGACCCTTGTGTGATGTTGATGATTGCCGCTTGCGCAGCAATATTTGGGGGCGGGACGGGGATTGAACCCGCGACCTTCTGGGCCACAACCAGACGCTCTAGCCACTGAGCTACCCGCCCTGGCTGCCGAGCCTGCCCTACCGGTAGGCAGGTCTAAACTCGGCCAAGCACTTGTTGAATGTATTGAACGATTTCGGCGCGCGGCACCGATTCTTGCGAATGAGCGCGCATGTCCTTGATCTTGACGATCTTTCCTTCGACTTCCTCTGAGCCGATAACGACCATGACCGGAATTTCCATTTTGGCAGCATAGCCAATCTGCTCCTTGAGTCCCTTGTCACCAAGGTACACTGTAGCATTGATTCCGGCCCGTCTCAGTTCCTGGGTAATAGTTGTATACTCCTGCCCAAGACTTTTGTCAAGCACGGCTACCAACACCTGGGTAACAGTTGGCTGACGAGGAATCAGCTCCAACGTCTCCAGGGCTTTAAACAGCCGATCTACCCCTACCGAGGCTCCGGTAGCTGGCGGACTATAGTCCGCGAACCGACCAATCAGGCCGTCATACCGTCCGCCGGAAAACACACTGCCGATCTCCGGTAGATCCAGCAGCTGAGTCTCAAAGACTGGACCAGTATAATAACCAAGTCCCCGGGCAA
>JAPLWL010000064.1 GCA_026396635.1 Candidatus Komeilibacteria bacterium
ATTTAATACTGGGGATAGAGCTAGCTCAAAAATACCCTTGGTGGTGGATGTTTTCATCTAAATATAGGAAAAAAATGGATCACTTGATTGAAGAGGCTTTGGTGGAAGTAGATTTGACGTCACATAGAAAATCAATAGCCGGGGTGTTGTCTGGTGGACAGTTGCGGTTATTGGAATTAGCTCGACTTAAGCTATTCAAAGGTAATATTTTATTGATTGACGAACCAACTGCCGGTGTAGCGCCAGCTTTAAAAGAGCAATTAGCCAGTATGATTCGCCGTTTGACTAAAGAACATGGCTTTACTATTTTAGTGGTAGAACATGATTTAAAGTTTTTATTTAATCTTGTAGATCGGGTAATAGTTTTGGTTGACGGGCAAAAGTATTTAGATGGCGATCCCAAAGATATTCAACAGGATGAACGTTTGAAACGCGTTTATTTTGGTTCAAATTAATTTTATTAATTGGTTATTTAAAATTATATGATTAAGAAAAAATTATTATTAGTTCCATTATTGGTGGCTTTGGTTTTTGTTTTAACCGGTTGTGGAAAAAATAAGGAAGAGGCCAAGCAGGAACAAACAAACCAACCACAAAATTTGCAAACTATTAAGTTGGGGGTCATTGCTCCATTAAGCGGTGATGCTGGAGTTTATGGTCAAGAGGTTCAAAAAGTTTTAGATTATGATTTGCCGGAGATAAACAGTAAGGCGGCAACCTTAGGTAAAAAATTTGAGTTAGTTTATGAAGATGGTAAATGTGCCGGGCCGGAGGCGGTGACAGCCTTTCATAAATTAGTGGATGTTGATGGAATTAAATTTATTATTGGTGGTATGTGTTCTTCGGAAACTTTAGCCGTAGCGCCGTTAACTAAGGATTCAACCAGTGTTTTAACCACGGCAGTAATGTCTTCTAACCCAGCTATTAATGGAATTAGTCCGTTTAGTTTTACTTTTTCAGCTAATGATGATGATATTGGCAAGATGTTGGCTAAATTGATGAGTGGTTATAAAAAAATTGCTATTATCACCGAGCAAAACGATTACAATATTGGGGTTAAAAAAGTTTGGGAAAAAGCTTTAGATCAATATCCGGAAGTTAAAATTGTGGCTAGTGAAACGGTTCCTAAGGGAGCAAGTGATTTTAGAACAGTTTTAGGAAAGATCAAAAAGACCCAACCGGAAGCAATATTTTTAAATCCTAATGGGGGAGTTACCGCTAAAATTTTGGTTAAGCAAATGGATGAAATGGGTGGTTGGCAGGGAATAAAGTTGTATAGCAGTATTTCTTATATAGGAGAAGATACTTTAAGTGCCGCGCCGTCTATAACCGATGGCATGACTATAGTTGACGCTCCAAAATTAACTTCTCCAGAATTTTTGAGTTTAAAACAGAAAATAGAAACAACCCCGGGTTCCTTGAGTGATATTGGTGATTTTGGGGTGGCAGTAGCAACTGATAATTTAACCACGGTTACTAATTTAATTCTGGAATTAGGGGAAAATCCTCAGGTAGTTAGGGATGCTTTGGCAGCTCGTACTTTCCAGGGTTATGTCGGTAAAATTTATTTTGGCAATAATAGTTTTCCAGATATTGCACCAGCCATTTTTATTGTTAAAGATGGCAAGCCAGTGCTTCAGAAATAGTATATAAAAGTCTCGCTGTTTTTAAAGGGTGTTGTGGTAATTAGCCACGACACCTTTTGTTTATGGGGATTTTTTGCTATTATCTTTCTATGAATAAAAAAACCATTTTTTTTGTAGCCGGCGGAACATTGGGCAGTGTCCGGCCGTTGTTGGCGTTAAAGCCAATAATTGAAAAAGAACTTGGCTTAATAGAAACCATTTGGATTGGCACTAAGCACGGCCCGGAAAAAGAACTGGTTACTGCCCCAGAATATATCTATAAAACATTGCCAATTACCAAATGGCGGCGATATTTTTCTCTGGCTAACATTATTGATGTTTTTAAGTTTATCTATTCGGTTAAATTGAGCTTTTGGCGATTGTTAAAGTATCGGCCCAGCTTGGTGGTGGCCAGCGGCAGTTTTTTGCAGGTGCCAATTATTTGGTGGAAAAAAGTTTTTGGTTTTAAAGTGATTATTTATCAGTTGGATTCTAAACCGTTATTAGCCAATAGATTGGTTTTGGGTTTGGCGGATTTGGTGTTAACTACCATTCCGTCGGCTGATCCTAAACGGGTCATGGTTGGTTCTATGGTAGCGGATCAATTTTTTAAAGCCAAACAAAAAATTAAAGCGGATTTACGGCAGGAGTTTGGTTTGATTTCAGATAAGCCCTTATTGGTGGTAACCGGCGGGGGAACTGGCTCAGTGGCTCTTAATAATTGGGTAGAGCAGAATTTTGGGCAATTAATGGAAAAGTTTGAAGTAATTCATTTAACCGGCCGCGGCAAAAATATTCAAAAACAATATCCCTGGTATCATCAATTTGAATTGTTAACTGGCAAAATGGCTGATTGTTTGGCCGCGGCCGATTTGGTTATTACCCGCGCCGGTTGGCAAACCTTGGCCGAACTGGCTTTTTTGGAAAAAACTATTATTATTGTGCCGCTCCCTAATAGTCCGCAATTGGCCAATGCCAATTATATTACTCAGCATGAAGGGGCTTTGGTTCTTGATCAATCTCAATTAGCCTCGCTTTTAACTCAAACAATTAGTTTAATAAATGATTTGGGTAGAGGTAAACAGTTGGCTGGTAATTTGTATCAATCCTTGCCATCATTTCAAGCCGATAAATTTTTAACTGAGTTTAGAAAAATTATTAAGTAATGCAAAACCCGTCCTGAATTGTTTCGATGCGTGTCGAAGTTTCAGAGCGGGCTTTGTAATGGGTGATTGATCAGCTGTTGTGGTTGAGTGTCGGCGCTTGTCCGTAGTCCACTTTATTGAATTGCCAGAACAGCCA
>JAPLWL010000032.1 GCA_026396635.1 Candidatus Komeilibacteria bacterium
GCGATGATATTTTTTTTAACTTTAAGTTTAGCCGCCGCACTAATAGCATGAATAACTGCCGAGCCCCCAGACATATCCATGTGCATTTCATACATGCTGTCTCCAGGTTTAACATTTAAACCACCGGCATCAAAAGTCACACCCTTGCCCACTAACACCAGCGGCTTTTGGCTTTTAATTGCGCCCCAATATTCCATAATAATAAATTTTGGTTTTTCCGCTGAACCCTGGGCTACCCCTAAAATAGCATTCATTTTTAACTTTTTCATTTCCGCTACGCCCAGAACAGAAAATTTGATTTTGCTTTTGCTAGCGGCGGTTTTAGCCGCTTCGGCCAAAATGGTTGGCGTCATTAAACTGCCCGGCATATTAGCCAAAGTACGGCAATCATTAATTTCTTGACCAATAATTAATCCGCGCTCTACACCCTTTTTAAAACCAATGCTAACTTGACCAACTAAAACCAATTCTTCAACTTGAGACCAACCCTTGGCCGGCTTGGTTTTATATTGATTAAATTCAAAATTAGCCAATAAAGTTTCTTGAGCTAAAATTTGACCCAGTTCCAGATCAGACAATTTAAGACTACCAAAAACTAACTGATTAACTTCAATGGCCAATTGTTTAATTTTATTAGCCTTAACTAAAATAATAATTTGCCTAATCAAAGTTATTAATCGCCGGCAATTAATTTTTTTTGACTCTTTAACACCTAGCTGAATAATTTTCTGCCCGCTTGGCAATAAAACCACTTGAGTTTCTTCTGAATTCTTAACTATTTCAACCAAAGCAATGTTGATGCTACTTGATTTATTTTTTTGAAAAATTATTTTCATAAAAATTATTTCTGATCCAACTTAATGACTAAAACTTAACAAAAGGTATTTTTTAGTATAGCGAAAGCGGACGACTCTGACAAGCCGTCCGCTCTTTGCGAATGAAATTCCTCCTTGAAAACTGCTCGGATTTAACCAGCCCGCTCAATCGCCTCCAGACGAATGATCTGCTGATCCGGACCCGGACCAACCCCGATAAAGCCAATCGGCACTCCGGCCAACTCTTCCAGCCGTTCCACATAACTTATGGCTTCCGGCGGCAGTTCGCCAAATCGCCGACATTGGCTGATATCCCGCGTCCAGCCGCGATGCTGTTCCAGGCGAACTTCCTCAATCAAGGGTAAGTCAGCTGGATCAGACGGGAAGACATTAGTCCAACTGCCGGCAATCCGATAGCCGGTAATGGCCGGGATTTTCTCCAGGCCGCTTAGCACATCCAGCTTGGCCAGAACCAACAGATCAGCGCCGTTGAGCTTAACAGCGTGAGCCGTGGCCAAGCCATCAAATGGCGCGCATCTCCGCTTCCGGCCAGTATTGGAACCAACCTCACGACCAACTCCCTGAACATGGCTGCCAAAGAGTCCGTCATCTTCTCCTGGCAATGGACCGGCGCCGACCCTGGTGGTATAAGCCTTGGCCACGCCAATGACCCGATCAAATGACCGGCTGGGCACACCCAAGCCAACTGGCGCGCCTTGAGCCACCGTGTGACTACTGGTCACAAATGGCCAAGTGCCATAGATTCTATCCAGGAAAGTTCCCTGAGCAGCTTCAGCCAAGCCCCGCTGGCCTTTTCTGAGGCGAGCCCCAATCTCATGACCGACATCATCAATGCAGCCAGCCAGCTGTTCGCCGGCCACCAACAATTGTTTCTGCCATTCGGTCAGTTGCTCAGCCGACACCTCCAGGCGAAAAACCTGCTGAACAATTGAGACAATTTGCTCCATCTTGGCCCGAAGCCGCTCCTCAAACAGCAAATCGGCCATGATGAGCTGCAAGCGCAAATCCGCCAAAGCATAGGCTGGACCAATGCCTCGATTGGTCGTGCCAATGCAATTTGGACCGGCAGCCTGCTCCAACATCATCTCAAGCAATTTTGGCAGACCCCAAATGACTGGTGTTCGAAGATCAATGGTTAGCCGACTAAAGTCGACTACCACGCCCCGAAAAGCCACTTGGTCCATCTCCTCAACCAAGGTAACGGGGTCAATGACCATGCCTGGTCCTAACAAAGAATGAGCCTTAGGACACAAGATGCCGGTGGGCAGTTGTTTGAGAACAATCCCCTCGCCGGCCAGATCTTGGCTGGTGACCACCGTGTGTCCGGCATTAGGTCCGCCATTATAGCGAACCACAAAATCCAAGTCCAGCAGTTGGGCCAACCGGTAAGCCGTCTGACCCTTTGACTCATCACCCCATTGCATTCCAACTAGGGTGACAATCAGATCACCAAACCATTGCCTGATTTCCTTAATCATGGCAATTCCCTTCCTTTTGGGTTATTGAATATATATTATAAACTTTGGGAGTAGGCCAATTTGGATTTAGGCACAAAAAAATAAAGGGTTTAACCCCCTTACAACACCTTGATAATAAAACGAACCATTGATTACTTTAGCAAAGAATCAATGGAGCGTCAACCCCGTGGAATTCAGCAAAGCTGAATCCACCAAAGGCGGATTCCACGGGGTCAACCCTATTGGCTGGCCAAATAAGACCCAATGATTGCGGCGGTTTCCCCGCGCAAAGTAGTTGGTCCCAAACTAACTGCTGTGCAGCCAGCTTTTTCAGCTAAATTCAATTCCGCCGCAGTCCAACCGCCCTCTGGCCCAATATAAATTGCCACCTTTTTAGTCCGAGCTAATTTTGATTGAAGAGCGGCCATTGGTTTGCCGGTTTGATTAAAAATAATAGCTACGTCAAAATTTTTACTTTCTACTAAGGCCTTACCCAAAGAAGAAGTTGAACCAATAGCCGGCACATCAGCTCGGCCAGCCTGTTCACTGGCTTCTTGAGCAATTTTTTCTAGTCGATCAAAATTTACATTAAGCTTAATAGTTCGCTCCGAAATGATTGGCACAATTCTGGCCACGCCCACCTCAGCGGCTTTTTGAACCACCAATTCAAAATTTTCTTTTTTCAACACCGCGCAATATAAAACCACCTGCCGGTGAATATTCACTCCCGCTTGATTGCCGGTTAGCTCTACCAAATATTCTTTAGCACTAGCCTTAATAACCGTGGCCTGGCTTTCTTGCCCTTGCCCATTACTTAAAACAATCTGCTCATTCTTCTGAATTTTTAAAACTAAAAACAATTGGCGCACCAATTTTTCTTCCCGAATCACCAATTGCTTTTTTGACAAATCAAAATTGCCAATAAACCGATGAATCTTCATAGCCGAACTGGAGAAATTTTTCTAAGCTGTTCAATTATTGGCGGAAGCTTGTCTAAAACAAAATCCAAATCTTCCTTAGTATTGCAATGGCCCAAAGAAAAACGCAGCGAGCCATGAGCGGCCTCTAACTGCCGGCCTAAAGCCAAAATCACATGAGATGGCTCTAAATTACCAGAAGTACAAGCTGAGCCAGTAGAAACGGCCACGCCTAATTCATCCAGTGCTAGTAATAAACTTTCTCCTTCCACGTCTAAAATTGAAACATTCACATTATTAGGCAAGCGCTTGGTTAGATGACCATTAAGTAAAACTTTTGGCAGCTTTAATAAACTTTCAATCAAATAATCACGCAAAATAGTTAACCTAGCCACTTCCGTTACCCGTTCAGCCTGAATCAAAGACAAAGCTTTGGCTAGGCCAACAATGCCAGCCACATTTTCCGTGCCAGCCCGGCGCTTATTTTCCTGGCCGCCACCATGAACTAAATTACTCAAAGCCGTGCCTTTTTTAACATACAAAACGCCAGTGCCTTTGGGGCCATAAATTTTACTGCCATTAAGCGTTAACAAATCAACGCCTAATTGATCAACTTTCAAATCAAAATAACCGGCGGCTTGGCAAGCATCGGTATGAACCAAAATTTGCGGATTTTTACTTTTAACCAAATTAGCAATTTCCGCAATAGGCTGAATGGTGCCAATTTCATTATTGGCAAACATCACTGAAACTAAAATAGTTTCCGGCCGAAGAGCCTTGGCTAATTCAGTCAAACTAACCAGGCCGTCTTGATCTACCGGCAAATAAGTAACTTCAAAACCCTGGCGCTCCAAAAACTCACACGATTCCAAAACCGCATGATGCTCAATGGCTGAAGTAATTAAATGATTTCCCCTACTTTTATTAGCCCAGGCTGCCCCAATAATGGCATGATTATCACTTTCCGTGCCTGAACCTTCAAAAATTATCTCTGATGGATCACAACCTAAAATTTCTGCCACTGTTACCCGGCTAGCTGTAATCGCCGCTTTAGCCGCCCGACCAGCTTCATATAAAGAAGAAGGGTTGCCAAAAATTTCAACCCAATACGGCTGCATGACCTCTATCACCCGAGGATCAACATAAGTAGTGGCTGCGTGATCCAAATAAATAACTTTTTTTTGCTGAGACATAAAAATAATTATCAAAATCAATGCCTGCCACTATAACCGATTTGGCTATGATTGTCTAGATATTAAAAATTAAAATTTTGTTTCAAAATATATTCAAAAACATCTTTACGAGTAATTAGGCCGACCAGCTTATCATTTTCCACTACCGGCAGGCGATGAATTTGCCGAGCCAGCATAATTGCACCAGCACTGACAATTGGCATAGTTGGCTCAACGGTTACTACCGACTTGCTCATAA
>JAPLWL010000024.1:0-6995 GCA_026396635.1 Candidatus Komeilibacteria bacterium
CGGGCTAGCCGAGATAGTGATTGGCTAAGTGGCAATGCGGCTTTTGCTTCTTGGAATACTTGGTATGATAAAAATAATCCGGCTTATCGGGCAATTTTTCAAAATAATAGTTTTGTTTTTCAGCCTTTAGCCTCGGCTGATCCGGCCACTTGTGGAGCCAATTGTCAGGTGCTGCAAAACTCAGACAGCGCTTGGCCGGTTTTAGGAGTTGAGGCTGGCGGATCAAACACGGCTTTTAGGAGATTTTTTGTACTTAAGCCAATTTGTTGGGATTCGGTTAGTCAGGCCACGGTAACCTTGGCCCAAGGCCAAGATTGCTCTCTTTATAATTCTTTAGCTGGTTATCAAGTGGAAAGTACCGTAGCTTGGCAATTTGGCGGCGGTTGGAAACCAGTTCAAATTATTGAACAACTTTATGATTGGAAATAAACAGCTTAGTAAAACTAGCCCGGGCTTTACCCTCATGGAAATGTTGGTGGCGGTGACTATTTTTTCCATCGCCATTGCTTCGGCCACCACAATTTTTGTGGTTAGCAATCAGGCTCAAAAACGGGCTGGTAGTTTAGAAAAAATTGATCAGCAGGTAAAATATTTATTGGAATTTTTTACTAATTCTTTATCTCAGGCTCAAATAGACTATTCAGTGGGCATTGTTAATCCTTATCCTTTAAGTTCAATTCAGTGGTTTAAGTTTATTACAGCGGATGAGCTATATACTAACTGGCGATTAGCGACTAATGGTTCTAATCATGTTTGGCAGCAATGTCAAAGAGTGGATCGGTATTGTACCACTGGAGACCCGGACAGCGATTGGTTAGATTTGCATAGCCGTGATCTTGATTTGGCCGTGGTAAGTTTAGTGGTTAATCCAACGGTCAGTCCGTGGGAGATTGATCCTCAGACCGGCGCTTATTTAAGCAATCAGCAGCCTCAGATCACCCTGGTTTTAACGGCTAAGAAGGTTGATGCTAATTTGCCACCAGTAGTTTGGCAAACAACAGTAACTAGTAGGTTGTATAATCGGTAAGTTATGAAGAGACAATCCATTTTTATTAATTCACAATCGAGCGGTAGTATTTTACTTTTGTCGGTTTTAATTATGTCCATGGTGGTGACTATTAGTTTGGTCACGGCAACTTTAATTATTCAGGGCATTAGTCATAACCGTTATTTAAGTTATGGAACTGCGGCCAGCTATGCGGCGGAAAGCGGTTTAGAAGGGGCATTATATGCTTTGCGTAAACAATCATTGCCGGCCAATCAATTAACCGGCACTAATTTATTAGATAATAATTCTAAATTTACTATTCAAGCCTCTACCTCAGAAGCTTATATCATGACTAATTTAGCCAAAGATGAAACTCTGCCCTTAGATTTGGGCGATTTTGAAGATTTGAGTCAGACTCAGCCGATTACTTATTTATGTTTTCATTGGGTTAATCAGGCTAATTCTCGCTTAGTAGCCAACTGGACTTCTTGGGATCAAAATGGCCAGGTTAATCCGGTTTGTAACTCTGGAGAAATTAGTCCATTAGCTGATTTTCAAGGCGGCGGACCCTATAATGTTTTTTGGGATTGTGAGCAGCTGGGAGTTTTTTCCGAAAATACCGGCCAGTGTACCTTGGCGCCAACTTCAAGTTTATCTTATCAAGTTAAGTTGACGGCCTTGGGTGATGATATTAATTCTTTAATGGTCATTGCTTTTTCCGCCATGCCTAATATTGTGAATATTAATGGTTTAAATAATCCTAATCAGGTGTCTATTCCTAATCGGTTGTTTGTTCAGAGTACTGGCGTTTATCCAGCCGATGCTACAGATCAGGCTCGGCGAACCATGTTAATTAACGGGCCGCTCCACGAATCTAATGCAGCGCTTTATGATTTTGTTTTGTTTTCCCAGGAGCCGATTGTTAAATAATCTATTGTATGGATAAGTTTGGCGCTAAAAAACGAATTGAGTTGTTGAGAAAAGAGATTGATCATCATCGGTATTTGTATCATGTTTTAGATCAGTCAGAAATTTCTGATAGTGCTTTGGATTCGTTAAAAAATGAATTGGTTACTTTAGAACGCCAGTACCCGGAGTTTTTAACCCCGGATTCGCCTAGCCAACGGGTGGCGGGCGCGGTTTTAGATAAATTTCATAAAGTAAAACATCAGCAGCCGGTTTTGTCTTTGCAGGATGTTTTTTCAGTTGAAGAAATAGCTGATTGGCAAGAACGTAATTTGAAATTTTTAAAACAAGCTCAAGTGAATTGGCGCTATTTTTGTGAACTTAAATTAGATGGTTTAACCGTAGTCTTACGTTACAAAAATGGGGTTTTAATTTCCGGAGCCACCCGGGGCGATGGTAGTACAGGTGAAGAAGTTTTGAATAATTTAAAGACTATAGAAAGTATTCCTTTGCGTTTGCGTCCAAGTGAACGAGGCATACCGGAAATGGTTGAAGTGCGTGGCGAGGTGGTGATGTTGAAGTCGGTTTTTGAAAAATTAAATAAACAGCAGGAAAAAAATAATGAAAGTTTATTTGCTAATCCGCGTAATGTGGCCGCCGGGAGTATTCGGCAGTTGGATCCTAGTGTAACCGCCAGCCGGAAATTGGTTTGCTTTGCCTTTGAATTGATTTCTGATTGTGGTCAAAAAACTCACGAGCAGTCCCATCAAATTTTACAGGAATTAGGTTTTAAAATTAATCCTAATAGCGCTAAGTGCCAAACCATTAACGAGGTTAAAGATTATTTAGTAACTTGGGTGGAGAAGCGCAAAAAACTTGATTATCAAACTGACGGTGTGGTTATTGTAGTTAATGAGCTTGAAATAGAAAAAAAATTAGGCAGCGTGGGCAAGGCCCAGCGCTGGATGGCGGCTTATAAGTTTCCGGCCGAGCAGGCCACGACCCGGGTTTTGAATATTATTGTTCAAGTTGGCCGGACTGGGGCTTTAACGCCGGTGGCTGTAATGGAGCCGGTCAGGCTGGCTGGCACTACGGTTTCTCGGGCAACCTTGCATAATGCCGATGAAATTGAGCGATTAGATTTGAAAATTGGTGACACCGTAATTGTTCAGAAGGCGGGTGATATTATTCCGGAAGTGCTACAGGTTTTACCCAAGCTTAGAACTGGTCAGGAGAAAAAATTTGTTATGCCCAAAAAGTGTCCGGTTTGCGGCGCTGAGGTTGTAAGGAAAAGTGGGGAAGTTAATTATTATTGCAGTAACAAAAAGTGTTTTGCCGTGGAATTGGAGGGCTTACAACATTTTGTTTCTAAACGAGCTTTTAATATCGATGGCTTGGGGCCTAAGATTTTAGAACAGTTGGTGGCCGAAGGGCTAATTAGCGGCTCAGCCGACTTATTTGAGCTAACTGAGGGGGATTTAGCGCCTCTAGAGCGGTTTGGTGAAAAGAGTGCGCAAAATATTGTCGCCGCGCTAAATGAAGCCAAAAAAGTAGCTTTGCCTAAATTTATTTATGCTCTGGGTATTAGACATGCTGGTGAACAAACCGCCATTAGTTTGGCTCGGCACTTTCATTCTTTACCCAAACTACTAGAAGCTAATTTGGCAGAATTGGAAAAAATCTCAGACATTGGCCCGATTGTGGCGGCTAGTATTTATGAATATTTTCAGAATAAAAGCAATTTAAAGTTGATTGAAAAACTACAGAGTACGGGCGTTAAAATTTTATCAGCCAAAGAGGCAGGTGGAAAATTAGCTGGCCAGACTTTTGTTTTAACTGGCAGTTTATCCGGTCTGAGTCGGAATGAAGCTAAAGATAAAATTGAAAGCTTTGGTGGGACTTGGTCAGAAAGTGTTTCTAAGGAAATTAGCTTTGTGGTAGTAGGAGAAAAACCGGGTTCTAAGTTTGCCAAAGCTAAAAGTTTGGGCGTTTCAATTTTAACCGAAGCGGAATTTTTGAAAATGGTAAAATAAAACTTTTATTCAAATTTTTGAATAATTATAAAATGTAAGATCTCAAAAGGCTCCATATGAGAGTGAATTCACATGGAGCCTTTATGATGCGTGTGTGGCGTGAGACCTACTAAATTTCGGTCCACTCCGGTTGTTCGGCTGTCCCTTTTCGGTAGAGCAGGTGCTTTGCTGGAAGCCGCTCATCAATAGAAATGAGGGCTTTGTTTTCGTCGAACCCGAGATAGCCCATGTGTCTTTCTCCGGCTTTCTCGAACTCATAGCGCAGCATACCACACTCGCCTGGAAATAAACGTACATGCCGGAACTCTGTAGTCGCTTCAATAAGGCCGATGGTATCGAGTTGATTCGCTACATCTACTGGTACCAGCTTATTGATGATGGCGTTTTCTATCGTCGATTGAATCAACTCGGCATGTTGCTGGTGCAACTGTTTTAGGTGTTCAAACTGGCGCCACCCGCGTCTCCCTAGGATATTGCGCTCTAATTGGCCGCCTCCTTCAGATGGCGCGTTATTGGCACAGTAGTACTCAAGGGCTGTTATGTAGGCCATGAGTTCATCGGGCCAATTTGGAACTTCAGCGAGAAGCGCGTTGAAGGAAGTTGGGAGTGTCATGCGGATACCCATGCTTGTCAGGTATATCGCTTGACTGAAATTACCGCGTTCCTTCAGGGCCTCAGCTTGATCCATTGAGTAAGCGCCGTTGAAGTTGTCGTCCGTAGAAGCGATTGCCGGAACGACGGCGAAGATGAGAGCATTGGCATTGGTCTCTTGCAAACAGCTCTTCTCAATGATGTGTGCGTCCCGGATGGTGTGTTCGCAGCAGATGAGCCGCTGAATTAGACTCTCTTCTGGCGCAACCAACCCTGTCTTCGTATGTCCCAAAAGACAGAGGATTTGGTAAGAGCCAGACAGAGGATCACCGCATTCCCTACATAGAATACTCATGATTCCCCTTTCAAGGAACATTTTTTGGCTTATTTAGGGTCACTTTGACTCGATTTTTGATTTTAGCATGATTAAGGCAGCATGTCAAGATTTTGTGGTAGTAGACAAAAACCCTGTTTTAAATTTAAAAAGGTTAAAAAAATAGGCGTGCCGATTTTAATGGAAAGGGATTTTTTAAAAATTTTAGCCGACTAGAAAAAATTAAGCTTTTATATTTTAATAAATGCCTTTAAATTAAGGGCAGCTTCTTTAATATATATAAGACCAAAAAATTGGTAAAAAATCTGGGAGTTATCCACAGATTTTTTTGACAAGGAAAAGAAAGTAACTTATCCTCAATTTACCATATTTTGTATGAAGTCATTAATTAATAACATTACTCCGAAATTCAACCACGTCCGTCCAATGTGGTGTGTTTGTTATTTTATTATGTTGCCTGCGTGGCCTCGGAGAAATTTATGTTAATTAATTTGTAATAAGTTTAAATTAATAACCTCCCGGATCCACGTCAGTGCCCGGGAGGTTTTGTTTATAGTTAATGGCTATCAGTTTAATCGGCATCGGGGATAGTATTGATAATTTAAATATTATCCTTGGTTCCAGATTATCTGAGATCAAAAAGTTCTTTTTATCACGGCGTCTAAATCAAACAAAAGACGCTAAAAGATCGTTCAATCACGAAGAGGAGATACAATGGACGACGGTTTCATTAAGGCGGTCATGCGTTTCCATGAGCTGCGGCTGATTGGCGAAGTCAATGGGTTGGTAAATTTTTTGGTGGAAGTCGGTATGCCGACTGACGAGGCCAGAAGAGTTGCTGACTATCATCTAAAAGAGCCGTTGGCCGCGCCCAGTTTGGCCAAGATTGAGGCGGCTGTTGAAACAATGCGTCAAATAGACGCGGATTTCCGGGCTGGCAGGTTGAATCGTCGGGGCAGGCGAAGGCAGCTTAGAGCCAGTCAGAATTTGTTCACAGTGGCCGGATTATGGTATCCGGGCAGTAGCAGTCTTGCTGCTGGCTGGCCAAGAAACAAATTTTGCTGGTATCTTCTGCGCCATGCTTTTGGGGCAGAAAATTTCGACTTTCTAATTCCTGATGGTGCTTGCCATGCTCCTGGTCGGAATCGGATTGAATTTCCGGCGTTGATGAGTGACAGCCACGGCGAACAACTGCCCTTGGTCTTGGCGGCCGCTGGTTTGATTGATGGCGTGAGCGGCTTGCCGGCACATATCATCAAGAAGGCCAGTCGTTTGGTGGAAGACTTAGGCAATGATCTGGGCTTGAACTTGATCAGGGTTTTGTTCAAAGCCAAGATTGTTTTGCCGCCGGACAAAGTTTTAGCCCAGCTAATCTCGGTGATCAAGCGTGGCTTGGCCGGGGAAGAGGTGGTTTTGGCCAGTGTTATTTGTCCGGATTACGGTTATGTGCCAACGGGTAATATAGCCACGCCTTACCGCTACACTTTTGATTCTTTAGGAAGCGGAATCGGGTTAGTGGCCCAGCAGGTGGTCAGACTTTTGCCGCCGCTGGTGGAATTTTTCCGTGAAGCCGGAATCAAACACCGAGTGGTGTTGGCTATTGGCGACTTTGAGCGCAACTCGCCGGAGATTTGCAGACGAGTGGGCTGCGATCAAGTTGAATTCCTGAATCGCTGCCAAGGTTCGCTGGTTGCCTGCCAGCAGTCTTTGCCGGAAATTCCTATAGAGTCGCTGCTTTTTCAAGAGCAGTGGGCGAATGGCCGTTGGCTGGACTATTTGGCCACGGCTATTCAAGAGATGAAGGCTGGAAAATTTGGGCTGGTAAGGGCGCGAACTGGCAAAGATCCTGATCGCGAGATTCTGTTCATTGCCACCGACAGCCAGTCTTTCTACGATCACTGGTATGATCGTCATCACGTGACGGAAGAATTGTTGCAGCTGGTTATTGCTCAGGCCGCTGAATATGCCGCGGTTGGGCGAATCATGGGCGAGGATTTTTCAGGTCAACCGCTGATCCAAATAGCGGGTGATCGGCCAAAAATGCACGCCTTTGATTCAATGTATCCGGCCGCGGATTTTCCAACACTTTGCGCCGAACGATCTTATTAGTCGGCGCTTCAGACTTATCAAGGCCGCGGGCAAT
>JAPLWL010000024.1:7001-18636 GCA_026396635.1 Candidatus Komeilibacteria bacterium
ACTATTAAATCCTATGTTTTACAAAAAAAATCAAGCAGAAAAGTTTTTAATACCCGGCGGCACAGAGGGCTTACTTTTTCCGTCTAGCCCCAAAGGCGATCAAACCGTGGCCGTAGTGGAAATGGATGGAGTTTATCCGGCCTCAGGCTATTCTTTAAATGATTTTTGCACCGAAACAATTTATTTAATTGAAGGGTTATTAGAAGCCGAGGTTAGCGGAGAAAAATATGTTTTGCAATCAGGTGATTTGTTAGTTATTTTGCCAGGTAATAAATATAAACTAACCGGCCAGGGCAAGTCGGTAGATTTAATTACTCCGGCTTGGGATAAATCACAAAATCACATTATTGAATAAGCTTATGAAAAAATTAATTTACGCCAATACTAAAAACGCTGATTTGTTTTATTCGCTGAAAACCGAGATTCCAGATCCATTTTTTTTCTTGGATAATGGTCAGAAGCAATATGTTTTTTTGGATCATCGGGAAATCGGCGCTTTTAGAGAGAAAAATAATAATCAAAATATTGAGGCGGTTTTATTAAATCCTTTATTAGAAGAGGCCGTGACCGTTGACGGCAGTAGTAATCATCTTTTTAAATTGGCAGTTTTGTTGCTTAAAAAATATGGCTTGGCTGGTGGGAGCATTGGCGTGCCAGCGTCTTTTCCTTTGGATCTGGCTGATTTTTTAAGAAGCCAGGGTTTTGTTTTGCAAGTAGTTAATCCTTTTTATCCTAATCGGGAAATAAAAGTTCCAACCGAAATAGTGGCAATTAAAAAAAGTTTACAGCTGACTTACCCGGCTTATCAATATCTGGAAAAAATTTTTAAAGAGGCCAAGATTAAAGACGGCTATCTATTTTGGCAAGACCAGCTTTTAACTTCGGAATTTTTAAAGAGAGAGGTGGAAAAGATTTTTATTGTGAGTGGCTTGGTTAGTACTGAGGGTATGATTATTGCTTCCGGTCCTCAGGGGGCCATGCCACACCATAGTGGTAGTGGACCGATTTTAGCTAACGTCCCAATTATTTGTGATTTATTTCCTCGCCATAGAAACAGTGGTTATTTTTCAGATATGACCCGAACTTATATCAAAGGACAAGCTAGACCGGAAGTGATTAAAATGTATCAAGCGGTTTTAATAGCTCAGACAGAAGCTAAACAGGCGATTAAGCCAGGAGTTTCTGGCCAAGAAGTTTATCAAAAAACCGTAGAGGTTTTTGCTGGCCTTGGTTATCCAAGTATTGGTGACCAGGGTTTTATTCACGGCACCGGTCATGGTTTGGGTTTAGAAATTCACGAAACGCCTTATCTGAACGCTCAGGGTGAAAGTAAATTACAAGCGGGTAATGTGGTAACGGTAGAGCCAGGACTTTATTTTAAAGATTTGGGCGGGATTAGAATTGAAGATATAGTAGTAGTGACTGCTAATGGTTGTGAAACGCTAACTGATTATCCAAGAAAATTGAAAATTTTTGATTAGTGGTAATAAAAAATCCCCACTAGTTACAGTAAGAGATGAATGGTCGTCTTTGTTAGACGAAGCACGAACCTTTTTTACAGAAAACAGCTAGCTGTTTTCTGATTTTTTAGGGCGGGGCGCGCAATTTGGCCGTGCCAGCGAAGCTGGCGCGCCGCTTCAAAAAATGTGATTCTTAATTCATGAATCTAAAATGGAACTCATTATATCATTAAGCTCTTCTATACTATCTAATTCTTTCTTTTCTGTCAAAAATTCCCATAACTTTTTAATATTTCTGCCATTATTTTTACTTTTAAAATCATCGGCGTAATAATTTTCCGGTGTCCCTTTTTTTAAAACAAAAATACCGATTTTCTTTAATTCATCAATTTTATCATTCAATTTTTTGGAAGCTATTTTTGAAATGTTAGATAAAACAAAAACACTTCCGGGTTGTCCTGTGCTGGTGAAGCCAATATCTTTTCTAAAATCATCAATAAAATCTGAATCAAAAGATAGAATTTTTAGTGTTTCTTTAAAATTAGTATCAAAAAGACAATCTAAGTCGCAAATCATAAAAACTTTTTCAAACCCCATTAGTTTAATCAATCTAATTTCTTTGTCTTTCAATAATTCTAAAATCGCAGGGTAAAAACCGCTATCCTCTTTACCCTCGACAACCACTACAATATCGGAAAATAAACTTATTAAATTACCAGTGTGAGATAATGAATTTTTGACCACATCATAATCCTTCTTTTTAAATTCATCAGTATTTTTTTGCGGACCGCAACATTTTGAACCATCCTTGTCATTACGAAATATTTTTCTATAACCAGCTAAAAGTTTATCAGTTAAAACAAATGGTGAGTGCGTTGTGGTGATGGTTTGGTATTTATGTGCCATATCTTCAATGCTTTCAGCTAATCGTTTTTGAGCAGACGGATGTAAAAATGCTTCAAGTTCCTCTATTAAAAATATTGGCGCTGGTTTTGTTTGTGTAGTCGCATTATGTTTTGATAAAAGACGAATTAAGGCAAAAAGAGCTGTTCTTTGCAAACCATTACCTTTTTGCTCAACATCACAATCATGAAAGCCGTCATACAAATTAATTTTCATACCTTTGCCAATAAAACTCGAATCTGGCAAGGTAAATTTTATTGACGGTTTTACAGTAGAGAATTCACCCATCATTTCATCAGCAAAATCTTTTTCCAGCTTTTTCAAGTCATCTGATCTATCTTTTTCTTCACCGTGTAAAAATTTATCAATTGGTTCAAAAGCATTTTCTATTTTTGACGACAGGGAGGTAAAAAATTGTTGCATCACCTCTTTTTTGATTTTTGATAAAGCGGTTGTCGCTTTTTCTTGAAGTTCATCAGCGGTGTCGGCGGTTGCAGGAACAAGAATTGTCTCAGGAAATAATTTTTTACAATTTGTCGCCCAACCCACAGGATTTGTAGTTTCATTTTTTACGGGGTCAACTAATAATGTTTCCGCTTGTCCTTCTGTGTTTATAGTTAAACGTAACCTAATCAAATTATCACTATCAATCAATTTTTCAACTGCTTCTTTATGTTTACTATCTTTCAACTGCGGTGTAAAATCTTTTACTCCCTCAAACCAACCTTCAATAATTACAGGTTGATCTTTGTTATTTTGTATTTCTGCTATATTACTATATGTTTTCCCAAAACTAAGTAAATGGTCTATTGCTCGTAAGTAGTTAGATTTTCCGTAGTTATTTTTACCAACAAAAAAAGTGAAGTCATCAAAAATAACCTCATCATTAATGATAGATCTAAAATTATTTATAACAATTTTTTTTAATTTCATACCAAGATCTATGGTTTACTTAAAACTTTCATTATTATTTGAATGCCTCAATTAGTTGCCTAAAATCCTTTGGTTTATATTTATCCCATTCCTCTTGTTTTACATACAACATTTTATAACTAATTTTTTTCTGCCTTTCACTGGCATCCACGCACCATTGCTCTAATCTCTTTATTTTCTCTATATCGTCCAAATCTTCCCGCCCTTTTGTTTCCACGATATAAATTGTTTTGTTATCTGTTTTTACAAAAAAATCTGGATAATAACTGGATATTGCTCCGCTGGCATTTTTGTAATCAATTTTAAAATGGATTTCATAATAATTTTTGGCGAAAGAAACTACATCATCAGCTCCTTCCAAAAAATCGGCAAACTCTAATTCAAAATCGCTATCGCCAACAATTTTGTTAAATACACTCTTTTTAGGCAACAAATATTTTTTATCAGTAACCACGAACGGCCTGGCACTACTAACTTTTAGATAATTCTTTATTTCTGTATCACCAACATCTTGTACTGTCAGATTGTTTATCTCTTTTTTAAATGTTTCTATAATTGTTTTTACTGCTTCCAATTCGGATAAATTCCTTAAAATATTTGCATCATTAAGATCAACAATTTTGCTAAATAAATCATTGGTAATAAATTCTTTTACTTTGCCAAAAAGTATATCATAACAACCAAAAAGTCGCAGTTCTTTCATTATTCTTTGCACAAAAAAACCAACTACGCTTTGATAATTCGGCTCAATAGTACTATTTAAAATCGTTGTATGGTGCAGCTTGTCATCAATCACTTCCTTAAAAACAATTTCTTTTTTTTCTTCCTCGGAAAACTGTTTTACTGAAATTTTTTCATGTTTAAACCCAACAACATTTAATAAGTTAAGATTTTTATATTCTCTTTGGATTCTCGGCGTTAAAACCGGTAATTCAATGTCTAAATTTTCAATATCCTTTTTTACATTCTGATTATCAACTTCAATAACTGTCGGCGTAATCGGCGTGCCGGAACGATCCATTTTTCGTTTTTCCAACTCCACACCTTCCGCCTTGATTGATTCTACAAACTCCATAAATGCGGGCGTGCCAATAACGCTCACATATTCCTCAACATCCTGGCCGAAAAACATTCGACGAAGTCCACGGCCAAGTGTTTGTTCTGGTAATATCTTTGAATCAGAGCCATAAGGGCGCAAACCAACGATTGTTGTTACATTTTTAACATCCCAGCCCTCCTTAAGCATTAAAACGGAAACTATCACCTTATAGGGGCTTTCTATACTATCTATCTCATTAGCTTTCTTTCTTAAATCTTGTAGCTCTTTTTCTTTTTTACCAGTAACAGTTTCTGATATTTCACCGCTTTTATTAGTGTGAATAGTTAAAACCGCACCTTTCAATTGTGAGTAGTTTTTTTCTAAAAATTCAGCCACGTCATCACAATTTTTGGTGTCATCAGTCATTATGAAAAGAATTGATTTTTTACCTGTCGGCCCTAGCTCTTTATAGGTTTTCTCCCATTCTTCAACGCCTAGTCTGATATAGTCCTCGTATTTTTCAGAAAATATTGAGCTTTGTTTTTCCTGCAATTTTGCTCGGCTGGCCTGATCAGGTAAAACAGGATTTTTTACGACACCTTGATGTATTGCCTCAACTAAAGGATAATCAGAAACTGTTTGCACAAAAATTTCACCACGATTGTTTTTTGGCGTTGCCGTAACATCAATTTGCAAGGCTAATTTTTTGCCTTTTTGAAGTAATCTATTATGTATATCTTCAATGGATTTAAACCATGCCATTTTAGGGTCATGGATATGATGTGCCTCGTCGTTTATAACCATTAACTCGTCAACATCTCGCACTATTTCGCCAAGATCAACTTTTGAATCGTTGGTTTTACCGACGACTTTATTCCCTAAAAAATAGTCCGAAGTATCATCATCTTCAAAACCAGCTTCATTTACGCTTCCTTCGTAAACCCTATGAATATTGGTAAGAAAAATATTCCCCGATTTTGAAATTGTACCTATCTCATCTTGCAAATGCAGTTTAATTTGAAAGTCGTCTTGCCAATTCTGCCCGCAATATCCGTTATCCGGCAAAATCGGATCTTCATAAAATATTTTCAATCCCTCGAAATCGGTTTTAATTCTATCTAAAACAATGATATTTGGAGTAATAAGTAAAAAGTTTTTCGATAATTCAGAATTTTCCTCATAGAGCTTATGAAAATATGACCAAGCTAAAAGCAAGCTCATAACTTTTGTTTTTCCGCTTCCAGTTGCCATTTTAATAACAAAACGCAGCCAATCCTCGTCAAACATATTCGGACTGACCCGGCCTAATTTATCAAATTTTATTAAGTCGTATTTATTGGCAACTTTTTCAACATCATACAGCCAGATGATTGTTTCCACCGCTTCTCTTTGAGCATAATAATATTGAAAAGCAATACTCGTTCCGTCTTTGGCGTAAATCGTGTGCGGTTCTTTAAACCACCAATTAAGTAGGGCTTTTGAAGTTTCACTTGCGCCTTCGTAATTATTTTCTCGCCAAACGGCTATTTTTTCTCTCAACTCCGGTACAAAAGGAGGTAAAAGTTTTTCAAAACCTTCTTTACGTAAATCTTCTTCAGCAGGAAACCACCTGATTGCCGGATCAAGTATTTGAAATTTATCTTTAGGAAAATTTTTGTGTAGTGCCATAAAACTATTAGATATTTCTACTTATTCACACCCTTATTTAACAAGCTATTTTAATATTTTTCTATTAAACCTATAAATTAATCTATTACTTTTTCGTCACTTTTTAATTTCCAAAACCCAGCTCGTTCAGTACCTATCCGCTCAATCTTTCCCTCTTCTTTTAATTCTTGTAGGAGATTGGAAATATCTGACACTTTTAACTCGGGAAAGGTATCGATAAAATCTTTTTTTATACCTCGACCCTCTCGTTGAATATGATTTAATATAAGTTCTTTATTTTTTTCTCGACTAATCCCTTTTATCCGAGTATAAATTCCAGGCTTTTCCTCATAGGAGTAATATCTATGTGAAAGCATATATTTTGTTCCACTTGTCTTTCCGATTTTTTCAACAATTCCGAGTTTCAAAAATTTTTCTTTATGTTGCGGATTTGTGGTAATTTTTTGTTCACGAAGCAATTCTAATTCATAAATTTCATCGAAAGAAAAACTAACCTGCTTTTCATTCATAACCTTTTCCAAAAATTTAACAAATTCAGCATCCTTTACCTTTGCTGGAATATTTATTCTTACCGTATGAGCATCCGTGCCTTTAAAATCAGGGATGCCTTTTCCTTGACGAATAGCAGCTTCAAAAATAACATCTATACCTTGTCCTGATTTTTCTACCAATTTCGTACGTTCAAATGCTTCCGCAATTAACCTATTCCGCCAATGGGGAGCGGCTTTTAAAATATTTTCTGGAGTGATATATTGAGGAAAACCGCCTGGACTAACTACCGCAAATGACTGCGGGGAAGCGTAAATAAAAATTGAGCGACCACTAATTGAATAGTCACGATGAGCAACTGCATTATTAACAGCTTCACGGCACGATTTTTCGTCAAATGCTAATATCTCTTGTTGTATAAATCCTTCTTGATAGGGAGTACGGAGATTACGTGCATGAATTGTCTGCCAAATATCATCGTAAACGACAAAATAAGGAGCTCGCCATGTTATACGAAAATCATGATGAATCTGTTCCGGCGTGCTGCGCCATTCATAGATTATCTCTGCTTGTGGCAACAACTCTGCAATTTTTTCTTTCTTACCAAGTAAAATTAGACATGCAAGAGTTAGTTTTTCGTTTCTAATAAGTTCTGCGTCTTGTAGTATCTTATCTGTAGAGCAATTAATAAGGGCGGGATTGCCTGTTTTTTCGGCCATTCTTTTTTTAAAATCACCAACAGCTTGTTCATCGAGGTCGCTAATGATTAGATTTTCAATAATACTGGCGGAAAAATCTGGTTGTATTTCATTTAAAATTTGTCGCATCGTTTCGCTATCCATTTCCACAAGCGATTCGCCTTTGCGTGTTAAATAACGACCATTTGATTTTACACAATGACCAACCGGCCGCGCGGGAATATCAAATATAACAACCCTACCGTTTTGATGATTAATATCTTCAACAGTTACCCAAATACCAATGACTTGATAAATCTCTTGTGGAATTTTCTCAATTGTTCCAGCATAAACAGCTGTACCAATAATTTTTCCGTCATTATTTACGCCAAGTAGTAATTTTCCTCCGCCTGCATTTGCAATCGCAGCACAGTAATCTGATCGTTCTCGTGAATCAAAATTACTCTTGGCTTCTTTGAATTCCAAGACCTTATTTTCTCTGTTTTGTAAAATATCGTCAATATCTTCTGGAATATACATATACTTAAATATTTATTTCAATTACCTTGGTCGTATCATTACCAAAAATATCAATCACCTTGATAGCGATTTTCATTTTACCTTTGGGTGCTTCCTTGAAGGCGGAAGTTAATTCAAGGCCTCTGTCTTTTTTAGTACGGAAAGATTGCCATTCGTTTTCAAAAATATAGCTACCAGTCCATTCTTCCTTTTCTTCACCAGTTTTTTCATTAATTACTCGGATAGTTTCTCTTTTGCTTTCAAAGTTAAAGTCCACCGACCAATAATCAATCCAATCAGTCCATTTTTTAGTTAAAATTTCTTTTTCAATTACATCTGTATTTTTATCTTTAGAAATTTTAATTACTTGTCCATTTTCAATAATTATTTTATTACTACCCGATTGTAACTTTTCTTCGACTTCGCCGGTATTATCTTGATTATAAAAAACCGAAAAATCAGCAAGTTCAATGGCTATTTCTTTGATACTACCTTTGCCACGGATGATTGGCTTTACTTCAATATAGGCAACATCATAAAATTTAACTTGACCTTTTTCTACCGCCTTTTTATCAAATACTTCGCGCGGAATTACTTTGAATTGAACATCAATGCCAAAATCCTTGGCTAATTCAAAATCTAGACCCATTTCATAATCAAAACCTAAAACATCGGCTTTAGTAACGCCTTTTGCTTTGCATTCTTTAATTAAATCTTCTAAAAAATTAGTTGTTATTGGCGCGTCAATTTGACCGACAGCGACCAATCTATCTCTTTTCTTTCCGACGAAAACATTAAACGAATCCACCGGCTCTGCTTTGTAGGCGGATAAAATCAGTTTAATAAATTCCTTTTCTTTATTATTACGTTGGATTCTTTTTTCTTCTTCACGTAAATTTTCATTCACAGTTAAAAACTTTTCTCGTTCGTATTTGCCGATATTCAAAATTTCAAAAGCCCTAAAATCTTTACCGGCTTTTTTTAATTCTCTTTGTACGCCGATCATTCTTTTGCGGGTGGTGTGAATTGAAAATCTGCCCAAATCCGAACCAATCCACTTTCTGCCTAATTTTTCCGCCACTGCCAAAGTTGTGCCGGAACCACAGAAAAAGTCTGCAACTAAATCACCCTCGTTTGATGATGCTTTTATAATTTTTTCGATTAACTCTTCAGGTTTTTGCGTTGGATAATCTAACCTTTCTACAGCCATTCCGTTTATAACTCCGATATCCCAAACATCTCCAGATAATTTTAAAGTTTTGTCATCAACTTTAGATTTATCCGCAACCATTGTTGCCCCTTTTATTCCAGTGGCTAAACGCCTTAAAACTTCACCACCTCGTTTTTCCATAACATCATAGCCATTAAATATCCTTTTGCCTTCTTCAAAATTACTTTTTGTATAATAAAAAATTGTATCGTGCTTTCTATTCCATGCGTCTTCAACATGTAATCCCCAAGAGTATTTCCAAATAATTTCTGCACCGAAACAATTTTTTCCAAAAATCTCATCCAAAACTAATTTCATAAATGCACTTACTCTATAATCACAATGCACATAAATACTACCATTTTCTGCCAACAAGTCATGCATTAGTTTTAATCTTTCGTAAATCATGGCAATAAAACTATCTACGCCATTACCCCAGGTGTCACGAAAAGCAATTTCTTCAATAATTGATGGTTTTTTGGTAAATGAGTCTTCGCCAATCGCTACCTTCATAGAAAAATCCGCGCCAACATCAAATGGCGGATCAATGTAAATCAGTTTAAGTCCGCCTTCAGCTTCAATTTGTTTTCGTAATGGGCCATTTTTGAGCGATGACAAAATTAGCTTATTATCACCCCAAATAAGTTTGTTTGACCAGCCGGCAATCTGTCTTCCGGAAGTATCAAAGAGTGAAGTTTGAGCGGTAATTTTTTCCTCACTTCTTGGCTCATCAATATGTTCAATGGCTTGAAATGGCAAAACCATATTTTCCACTTCATCCGTCTTGCCATTCCATAAAAGTTCAACTTCCTTGTCAGTATCAAAAAGCAAAAAACGATATTTTTCCGGCAAAGGTTTGCCAGATTCCAAATATTTAATAATATCTCGTTTTTCGTTGTCAGTTAGAATAAGTTTGTTTTTCATTTTTTTACTTAATTAAATCATCAACTCCAACCTCAAGCGCCTTAGCGATTTTGGTCAGGGTTTCTATTGTCGGGTTCTGATTAACGCCATTTTCAACCTTAACAATAGTATTAAGAGACAAATCAGCAAGGCGGGCTATTTTCTCAAGAGAAAGCCCCTTTTTACCCCGTAGTTTCTTTAAATTTTCGGAAATGTTATTTGACATAGTTATGGAAAATATATACTATTATAGTATATAGAATATATTATATAATATCCATTGTTTGTAGTATAATAATAACGAATTTTACGGTTTTTGTCTATTTTCCATGTCGGGTAGTTAACTTGCCCGCGCACGGGTGGGTGGGACAAGGGCAATACATTAAAAGCGGCGCATTCCGCGAAGCGGAATACGGCCAAATTGCGGCGGCGAAAAGAAAGCCCGCCTTCGGCGGATAAAATGCCGGCCAAAGGCCGGCGGGAGGCAGGGCGGGGCGGAATTCCCCCCAGACCCCCCTTCCGCCCCGCCCTAAAAAATCAGAAAACAGCTAGCTGTTTTCTGTAAAAAAGGTTCGTGCTTCGTCTAACAAAGACGACCATTCATCTCTTACTGGCACAAATAATTTAACCTAAATTTTTAAATTATTTTGCTTGCCAATTTTTTCCGCTTTTTGCCAAAAGGCAAAAAACAAAGCAAGTTTTCCATAGTAGGCCAAAAGCCACTTGAAATATAATCAGCTAAAAAGAAACTATATGAAAACAAAATACTTTCTTTATGCTAGAAAATCTACAGAAGACGAGGAACGGCAAGTAATGAGCATTGAAGCACAGCTGACGGAGTTGGCTGACTTTGCTAAAAGGGAAAACATTGAAATTATTGAAACTTTTATTGAATCCAAAAGCGCAAAGAAACCTGGTAGAGAAATATTTAATCAAATGATGAGTAAAGTATACTCCAGTAAAGAACCTGTCGGCTTAATTGCCTGGCATCCTGATAGGTTAGCAAGAAACAGTGTTGACGGCGGACAAATTATTTACTGCATAGATATAGCTAAGATTGTTTCTTTGCGCTTTCCAACATTTTGGTTTGAGCCAACTCCGCAAGGATTATTTATGCTTCAAGTGGCTTTTGGCCAAAGTAAGTATTACTCGGATAATTTAAGCGAAAATGTTAAGCGTGGAATAAGGCAAAAACTCAGGCGCGGAGAGTGTCCGCATTTTGCTCCTTTTGGCTATATAAACAATCCAAAGACCAGAAACCTTGAACCGGATGAAGTTAAAGCCAAAATCGTTAAAAAAGCTTTTGAAGAATTTGCCACCGGCAAACATACTTTAGAAAGTTTAAGCGAGCGCCTGAGTTTTTGGGGCGTGGTGAGTAAGACAGGAAAACCGCCCTGTAAAGCCAATATGCAAAGAATGTTAAATAACAAGTGGATAGAGCGACTTTTGAAGCTGTGCAGAAAGTCCAAAAACAACGAGCAAGGCCCAGGAAATCAAAAAAGAGGCACAACTTCCCATTTATAGGTCTATTAAGCTGTGGCGAGTGCAAGGCCTCTATTACAGCTCAATTTGCCCATGGTTACGGCGGAACTTACAGATATTATCGTTGTACTAAAAAACTAGGGCCTTGCGGTCAAAAATATCTGCAAGAGGGTTTGCTGGCTGAACAGTTAAAAGATCAGCTTCAAAAAATCGCTCTGCCTGATGATTGGGCTAAAAATATGTTGGCTAAAGTAGATATTTGGGAAAAAGAAACTGGGCAATCAAATCAATCTTTCGCCCAAAATATTAATGAGAAAATTAATGAAACAGATGAAAAGTTGGATAGATTGGT
>JAPLWL010000065.1 GCA_026396635.1 Candidatus Komeilibacteria bacterium
GTGACCGTCTTATCACCGCCTTCTGGAGGAGTGACCGTCTTATCACCGCCTTCTGGAGGTGGAGGCGTCACGCCGTCGTGAAAAATTATCCGAGCATTAGGATCTTCTGCTCCGCCCGCAACTTTTAACCCACTTGCATAACGCTTATCAAGCATTTCATTAAACTTAATCCTGGCATTAGGGTCATTGGGCGATTTATTCTTTTCTATCAAAAACTCTTGAAACATCTCTTCGGTCGGCAATTCATAGACCTCCTCACTAAATGCCTTTAAGCTTTGTTGGATCTCACCTTGAGTTAATTTAGTATCAGCAATTAACGACCCATGATCTTCGGGTCTGCTCCAACCAATTATTTCAAAACTATTATAATCTATACCCATTCTTATAGTAAGGTTTTCGGGATTACCACCAATATGAACTTTCTCAAAAACAATAGAATTGCCTTCATCAAAACTAATTTGCTGAGCCGAAACATCAAGGCCAACTGAGCCAAAAAAAGCCCTGGCATAAATAGTAGCTCGATTTGCATCAAACTTATCATTTTTATGAGCAACCAAAGAGGCCACATCCATGCGCAGGGCCGAGCTAAAGGATTTATCAAGTTTTTGAGACACGGCCAAACCGTCGGCCAGCCTTGTTATTTCTTCCTGACTATGCCCCTGTGTACTCCACAAAGACCGGGCCACGGCCAATTGATCAGGACTATCAATTGATCTTAAAATTGACTGCAAAGACTCATCATTGGCCTTAACCTTGATTAAAGCATCAGCTAAAATCATTTTTCCATCAGAATAGATACCGTCAATTTTTAATAACTCCAAATTAGAGCGGCCAACTCCGGTTACCAAATGCTCAATTCGGACAAAATCTTCTTCAGAATATTCACTAATATTCTTGCCAATAAACCCACGTAAACCATGATGATAAAAAATGGCTAATTCTGGTCTATCAAAAGTAACGTGTTTATCAGAAACCGTCTCTACTAAATGAGTTAAATTATGGCTAGCCCGCTCAGACCCAACAACAAATTCATGAATAAAATCTTTAGACAAGGAGTGATCGCTAATCGAACTTTGATAAACTACACCATTGGTCACCAAATGAAGTTCTTCAGCTTGACCGTCGCCATTGTTATCCCAAGCCTCAAGAACATCGCCGTGTTCAAGCTTAGGCGATTCACCAAGTTTAGATAAATCAATCAGTGTTTTTTTTAATTCAGGACTAGCCCCAAAAATTTCTTCATGCTCAAGATATTTATGTTCAATTAACCAAGCTAATAGTTCTTCTGGTTTACTAATTAACCGACCACTAGTTTCATCAGCAACTGCTATATCGCTACCCACTTTAGTAAAAGTAACCAAATGACCATTATAATAAACCTCTGCATATCCCCCATCTGCCAAATGAGATATCATAGAAAACTGTTCGGCTACTGGAGATTTACCAAAATCCATTTCCGGACCAAGTTTAATATGTTGGGTTAAGTCAGAAGTTGAAGTCTTAATTCCAGGAACTTCAATATGAGCCGGTCCTGTTGGAATTTCATGAGCTTTAATTATGCCAATCCCAGAAGCTTTAAAAACTAAAATTCTACCATCTTTAGTTTGAACCACTTCATCGCCCGGATGCACATAAGCGGCATTAGCTTCTAAAACTTGGGACTCGCCTTTGCTATTGATAAAAGTTACCGGCTCATGGCCGCTCATCCGCTTCCAAAGCGCCTCGCTGATACTTGAACCTTTTTCAACTATCCGACTATCTTGAATTTCGGCATCAGACGGAACTAATTTGCTAAAATGACTATCCGCTCGTAACGCGCCCACATCGGCTTTAGGAGCAACATAATGACCAGCGGCCGCTAACTCAACTGTTGACGAACCAGCCGCCTGGCCAGCCTTAGCCCCAGCTACCATTCCAGCGCCACTGGCTTTACCGGCTGGGAGCACGGCTCCGTCTGCATCATGGTTAGGCTGTTGACCTGGCTCCATTTCTACATAATTAGCCCGATGCTGATCAATAACCGGGCCATGATAAACCGGCTGACCAGTTGCTTTTCCTACTAAGTCAGCAGCAAGCTCACTAGGCACCCGCCCAGCTTGTGACAAGCCAAGCATTTCTAGAGTTACCCCGTGACCAGTCAAAACTCTTTGTATTTCCGGAGTCCGTAATTGATTAGGGTCAAAATTAACTTTTTTAATAACTTCGGCTAGCTCTTGATTTTTAATCTGCTGCCCGGCTAAAACTTGCTCTAAAATAGCGGCTTTAGCTGATTCCGGACTGGCCGCACCTTTACCGGCAAAAAGATTTCTTATATTAGACAAGGCAGCTAAAGGATGCCGATAAACTTTAGTAACCTGATCAACATATTCACCTAAATTATGGGAAATTTGTTCCCCGCTACCATGAGTTTGCCGAAAATGATCTTGCAAGCCCTCTTGTAGACTACCAAATTGCGTTGCTGAAACACTATGCATTTCGCCAAAAGCGCGCAAAGCCGTACCATAAGTACCGGCAAAAATACTCCAAGAAGTAAGCAGGGCACTACCGGCCTGCATAGAAGCCAAAGCTTTAGTTCTTAAATCAGCTTGATCAGTACGCCAAGCCGCAGATGCCTGCCGAAACGGATTGGTAAAAAAATTTTCAACAACATTTTTACCGGCTTTAATTACCCCGGTCTCGCCTTTTTGCCGATGATAAGCCAAACCTCTTTGGATTGTTTGTAAAGCAGAAAATGGAGCATTAATTGCACCACGCCAAGCCAACAACGGCACAATGGTTCCAGTAGATATCGCCCCTATAAAAATAGCACTATTAGCGGCTTCTCTGGCAATTTGCCAACCGCTTATTTTACTCCTAATAAAAGTTTTAACCACCTCTTCTACCTGACCCCTAGCCGCTTGCTCATTGGTGGCGGTTGCCGAACCATGTTCTTGTTGAATTTTTTCAATCCTGGCCAAATACATTTTTCTCTGCTCTGGAGTCAGCCGCTTATCTTCTGCTATTTTTTTTCTTAATTGTTCTGCTTTGTCGGCAACTACTGGCTCGCCTACTGGTACAGTCTCGGCTGTTTTCTTTTCCGCCAAAACATCATTAACCAATCTAACATAAGCTCGACGCTCTTGAGCCACTAGGCCATCACCAAAAAGCCCTAAAACTCGAGTATCTTTAAACCACTCCGCTAAATCACCAGTACCCCTAATACTCTTAAGTAGATCCGTTAAAAACTTTACCCCTAACACCGAAGTGGGCATTTTATACAATAAACTATCTAAAATATTATTACGCAAACCCCGCCGAACCGCTTCATTCTCTCTTTCAGCTACAGGGCGATTTTGTTCTGTATTTAAATTAGTTCTAAAACCAAAATGGTGTCTAGCGTCACCCTCTTCTTTAGATGGATCTTTAATAAGTCTTTGTCTAGCTTGATCAATAGCCGTTTGACTGGCTGCTGCTTCCCGCTCAGCATCTGCTTTATCCAAAGCCTCAGCATCCGGACTTTTAAAAACTCTTTCTTTCAACTTCTTAATTTGCTGTCTTCCTCTAACAACAATTGAATCAGCTCTGGCCTCCACATCATCCGATTTTCCTTCAATTTTTTTTACACCAACATCTTCTGGTGCTGGCCTAAGCTGAATAAGACCATCTTTTGTTTGATCAAAATTACTTTTTAGAGCTCTAATTAAAGCTCTGTCTGCATCATCATTATATTTAAATTCTTTGACTAACTTTTCAATAATCTTAGTCTTAGACAAAGGTTTTCTGGCTTTAGTTAAAATCTGCCTAATTGGCTCAATAAAATCGCCTGGTTTTTCAAATTTAGGAGTTAATGGTTGTTCAGGGGTTCTCCTCATAAGTTTAAATATTATTCTTTTAAATGATTTTGAATTTTAGTTCTTAACTCCAGCAATTTTCTTTCCTTGGCCCGAGTTAAAATTTTTTCTACTTTACCATGATAGCCAGCAACAATCCCCTCCACTTGCTGAACAAAATTTTGATATTCAGCTTCTAATTCAGCTACTAACGCTTCTTTTTGTTTTTGTTCGGTGGTCATAATTTAAACACCCAACTCTTTTTCAATGGCTGCTAATTGATCCAAAGCTTGCTGATCAATGGCTTGCTGCTGATTTTTATAATTTTCAACAATACTGGCTAAATCCTTGGCTAATTGTTCATCCAAACCTCTGGTTTGAATAGCTAAATACTGCTGCTCTAGGCTGTCCACCAATTCAATGGTCTGCTGGGGCGTTAGTTTTTGAATTAAATTAAAAAAGAAATCCTGATCCTGTTGATTAGGAAATAAAGCCGTTACCATTAAGCTAAATTTTTGGCCCAATAACTTAGCGTCTTGCTCTAAATTCTCTTGGCTAAATTGGTCTGTAGTACTCATATATAAAATTAAATAAATCAATAAATTGTAAAGCTTTTTATAATGTTAGTCAATAAACCTATATAATCAGATATAATCAAAAACCCAATCTTTAACTGGATAAATTATACCATTTTTTATCACTTTAGGCTACAAGAAAAACCACGGCCGGTGAGCCGGGTGGACTAATTTAGCGGCGGGTTAAAACCCGCCGCTACAATAAATTTAATTTAATATTGTTCCAACAATTTTACCAACAATCTAACCGGCTCGCCGGCTGCGCCCTTAGCCAGATTATCCCCATCAACGCTGACCATCCGGGGCGCCATATCAATGTGCACCCACGGATAATCTTTGGCAAACTGGTACAAAAACATGGCGCCATGAATGGCTCCGCCATAACGGACATTACCAACATTAGACCAGTCACCAAAAGTACCCTTAACCTCTTTTTCATACTCATCCCAAAGTGGCAAAGGCCAAACATAATCACCAGAGATTTCCCCTAAATCTTTAAATAATTTTTCCAATTTTTCTTCTTTGGTAAAAAAGACCGAAGCATGATTGCCAACCGCCACCCAAGCCGAACCAGTTAAAGTGGCCACGTCAACCACCAGCTTAGGATTATATTTTTTAGCATAAGTTAAAGCATCAGCCAAAATTACTCGGCCTTCGGCATCAGTATTTATTACTTCAATAGTCGCCCCGGACATTGAGTGTAAAATATCCCCTGGCCGAAAAGA
>JAPLWL010000030.1 GCA_026396635.1 Candidatus Komeilibacteria bacterium
AAATTTTTGACTAAATAACCGGCGGCGATACTGTTCTTCTAAATTCATGATGCTGCTAAGCAAATTCTGAAAAGTTTTTTTAAAGCTCCCCAGATTTGGCCAAATAGTTGCCTTGCTCCAAGAACCTAAAGTTCCTAATTTTCGCTCTAACCGTTTGGCCAGCATTTTCTTTTTTACCTGATCCGGAGTAACCGACAAAGTTTCGGTTCTTAATCTGGTAACCAAAGGTAGATGGCGCCACAAAATTCTACCAATACCAAAGACACAAATAACAATAATTAACCACAAAACATAAACAATCATAACTTTAAAAAGCCAATGAATTAATTTTAGCTTCAGCCACCCTGGTCATCTGATCTCTAGCCAAACTTAAAGGTACTCTAGGATCAGCCACGCCAGTCTTTTTAGCGCCTTGGGCAAAGCCAGCTAAAAAAGCCGCTCGCAAATCAGAATCAATATTAACCACGGTCACGCCTAATTGCCTAACTCGCCGCAAATCAGAATTAGAAAAACCCGAACCGCCATGCAAAACTAATGGCAAATTGGTTATTTGATAAATTTTTTTCAACCGGGCGTAATCCAAGCCCTTACTCCTCTTAACATTGCCGTGGATATTGCCAATGGAAACGGCCAAATAATCCAAACCTGATTGAGCAATGTATTCTTTAATTTGTTCCAAGGGTGTAAAAACTTCCACCACCTTTTTTTCGGCCATTAATTTTTTATAACCCTCCCTGCCTAAAATAGTACCCAACTCACCTTGCACCGCTACACCCTTAGGGTGAGCCCAGTCCACCACCTTTTTAGTCAACTTAATATTTTTAGACAATTCCTGATCAGAAGCATCAATATGAACCGAAGTAAAAAAACCACTATTAATACATTTTTTAATGACTGTTAAATCTTTACCGTGATCCAAATGAAGGAATAATGGTAATTTAGTCTTGTTCCAAACACTGGCAATCAAGGTCACCAACGATTCAAAACCGGCATAAGCAAGGGCTTTTTCGCTCACCTGGATAATAACCGGACAATGCTTAATGCTGGCCGCTGCCGCGACTGCCTGAACAGTTTCTAAATTAAAAACATTAAAAGATGGCAAGGCACGATGCTGAATTCTTAATTTTTTTAAAAAGGCAATAAAGGTCATGAACTGGCTTGAATTAATTGATTAAAATTATCCACAGATAAGCTTGAACCGCCCACCAAAACTCCTTCCAAAACCGGATGGCCAAAAAGCCCTAAAATATTATCCGCATCAACACTACCACCATAAAGCAACCAAATTTGGTCTCTCACCACTTCCGGCGAATACTGATTCAACAAAAGCTGCTTTAAAACTTGAAGAGTGTACCAAACTTCATCCGGCAAAGCCGCCTGGCCAGAACCAATTTCCCAAACCGGTTCATAAGCTACCGCCAACCGATCAAACTTGGTTAATTTAACTCCGCTTAGAGCTTTTTCCAATTGTTGCATGACAATAAAATCCTTTTGGCCATCTTTGCGCTCTTCAAAAGTTTCACCCACACAAATAATTGGTTGCAAACCGTGCTCTAAACAAGTTTTAACTTTTTTATTAACCATCTCATCAGTTTCATGACAATACTGACGACGTTCTGAATGGCCAACTAAAACCGAGCTGCAACCCAATTCTCTAAGGGTCAACGCTGATTCTTCTCCGGTGTAAGCACCATGCTCTTGCCAAAAAATATCTTGAGCGCCTAATTGCAATTGACTTTTGCCCGCCACTGTCTGAACTAAAGACAAGGCTGAAAAAGATGGCAGCAAACAAATGGCCTGATCGGCTCGCGGCTTAATCTTATCAACCATTGCCTCGGCCAACTCAACCGCTTGATTTGGCAACAAACTCATTTTCCAATTGGCAAAAAATAATTTTTTCTTAGCCATAGAATTTCCTTTAGAATAACATATTTTAGCCGAAAAATAAAGCTTATTTGACTAATAATTTTTCCAGGCCCACTCGGCCAAATTTCTTGCTTCAGCAAATCTGGCAAAATGATCTTTGGCTCCTAAAATAATTACCAACACTGGCCGAGTCCCGGTTTGACTAACTAAAGCCGCGACTGAAAAACCAGCCTGATCTAAAGTACCGGTTTTACCGGCAATCACAGTCAAAGATTCATCAATAAGTTTATCGGTGTTATCAAAAGAAATTATTTTGGAGATCCCGGCACTCTGGGCATTAATTGTTCCTTGAGGTTGACTAGTAGCCGCCTGGACTTCTTTTTTTCCAAAAATAATTTGAGCCAAACCAATAACATCTTCTAAGCTGGCTTGATTATCAACTTCCAAACCACTGGGCCCAACAAAATGAGCCTGTTTTAAGCCTAAAGTTTTAGC
>JAPLWL010000011.1 GCA_026396635.1 Candidatus Komeilibacteria bacterium
CAATAGTCAAATTATAAGTGGTTAAATACAAAGCGGCCACTAAACCAATAATAATTACCGCCAAAGCTGTTAAGGTTTCTATCAAAGTCCAACCAAATTGTCTTTGTTTCATCAACTTCATAATAAACCAAGTCCTTCCCAATTAAAAAATTGCCAAACTTTTTCAGAAGTAATAATCCCGGATTGGCCATTAAGCAAAACTTTAAAATAATGATCCTTAATTTTAACAAAAGCCACTCCCACCAAAGGAGAGGCTACTTTTTGTCCAGTATCAAGATAAGCCTCAATGAGGCCGGTTAGTGGCTTAAAATTCAAAGTTAACCGCCCGCCTGGCAACAAATAAAAACCAGTTGTCACGGTGGTTGAACTAATTATTGTATCCAATCCAGCAGTATACGGCCCGGCAATATTCTGAGTTCTAATAAAAGTTGAATAAGAGGTAGAAAAGCCATTGGGATCAAAATTATTAACCACCCAACCATAACCGCCGGCTGGTTGCTGATCTTGATAAGCCACTCCATTCATCGCCTTAATCTGTAAATCTCTAAAAACATTAATCAATAATTCGGCATTTAATTCTAAATTGGAATTATTTTCACCCTGCCTAAAACTAACCACACCCACCGTGCTAATTACCGCAATAATTGCCACTACGGTAATGATTTCCATAAAAGTATAGGCTGGCCGAAATTTACCCATAAAGCAAGGTTATTAAATAATCTCCCCAAAACCAAGTTACTAGCAAACCAATCATTAAAAACGGACCAAAAGGAATACGACTGCCCAATTGCTTTTTGTTCATTGCCAACAAAATCAGGCCCATAGCCGCCCCCACCCAGTAAGCCAAAACCAAAGCTACAATTACTTTAGGCCAACCTAGGGTTAGACCCATAAACAAACCAAGTAAGACATCACCACTCCCCAACCACCGACCCCGCGAAATAACCAATTGCAGCCAAAAAAATAAACTAGCTCCAGCGCCAGCCGCGGCCAGACTCACCCAAGAAATCTGAAAAATAAATAAATTAGCCGCCGTCATAATAATTAAACCGGCCCACACCACCGCCTCAACTATCAAGTAATACCTAAAATCATAAACAAAAATAATCAGACAAAAACTGATTAAAATTAAACTCAAAATAAATTGCCAAATAATTATTAAACTAACTACCGCGCTGCTAAAAAAAATATAAAAAGCCGCGGCAAAAAGCAACCCACTGGCTAATTCAACTAACGGATACTGCCAAGATATATGATTTTGACAATAACGGCAATGGCCACGTAGCCAAACAAAGCTTAATAGCGGCACCAAATCTTTCCAACTTAAAGTTTGCTGACAATTAAAACACTTAGACCGGCCCCGAGCCACACTTTCCCCAGAGTGTAAACGGTAAATCACGGCATTTAAAAAACTGCCAATGATTAAACCAAAAATAAAGAAAAAAATTAGGCTCCACATAAGCCTATTATATCATTTTTGCCTTAATAAAGCTATGTATTCATAGCCAACTGACCCTGAGCCGATTACAAATTACCCAAGCAAAAGACCTGACCAACTTGGCCATTTATTTCACCGTTGGATCCAGTTTGAGAACAACGAAAAGACTGCAAACGAATTCCGGTTGAAGTTAAACAATTATTAAGTGCCACTCCAGCCGATAAATTTTTTTCAGGATAAAACAGGGCCGGCCGTTCCAGCCAAGCAGCCACCAAAGCCAACAAATTCGGACCAGTTATGACTAAAAGGAAAAACTGCCGTCTGACTTTGATAATTCTGCAAAAAAACCATTAGCTGCTGTAAATGTTGAAGACGCACCTGATCCCGCTGGTAGCCGCTACTATACCAATTCCAAAATAACCAAGCCGCCAAACCCGCCACCAAAACCAACCCAACCACGACCAATCTAAGAAGAGCCTTGCTGCCGACCTGACTCTCCCCGGCTGGCTGAGAATCCTGACCAGCTGAAGCCGCTCCAGAAGTAGCTTGAGTTAGCAAACCAGTTGAAATACTTTTAGACCATTTCATGATAGTATTGTATCATTTTTTGGTAACTAAAAAAACGACTCCTTTAACTGGGTCGTTCTTTTAAAATTTAAAAGGATGTTTGCCCGGCCGGTAAATTAGTTATACACAAGGTGCCGGCTAAACTACAATCAGTTACAACCGAACCACCGGCGGCCGCCGAACACTTACTGGTACCACTAATAGTATTAACCGAACTGCCTAAAGGCTTGGCCGAGCCGCTTTCAACAACTGATTGGAGCAAATAGCTAGTACCGGAAGCACAATAAACATAACCCTTGGAAGTATCAGGATCTTTAGGAATAACCGGCAAAATACCAGCTACCGCCAGGTCAGAAGTGGCGTCATTACCATCAACCCAAATAACCGCATTAGAGCTTAAATAAACATCCAAACCGGTTCTCACTGAACGCAAATCCGAAATTCTTTTAGTATTTCTAGCTTTAGCCCGAGCATTACTTACTGAAATAATTACAATAGTTGATAAAATACCAATAATAGCAATAGTAACTAAAAGTTCAACCAAAGTAAAAGCATTCTTCTTGCCATTAAACATACAACAAAAACTATTAAAAATTTAATTCCAGATAACCTAAGAAGCAAAAGCTGCGACAGTTGTGGTATTACTCATGCAATAAACCGTGTCCAAACCACAATTGATAGCTCCTGGCTGACCGCCGCCACTACACCTATTAGCCGCTGGAGCAGTAAACGAAGTTTGATTTAAACCAGCCGGCTCAACTCCAGGAGTTACTCCAGTAGCTGCCAATAAATAAGACTGCCCATTGGCACTCAAGCAATAAAGATAAGTAGCCCCAGTAGGTGCCGTTGGCATGTTAGGTATATAGTTGGCAATATTAGTACTAGCCCAAGCCACTGTAGAAGTTGGATAACTTGTATTATCGGCTCCATATAATTCCAGAGCGGTTTGCACGGTGCGCAAATCAGCCGCCACCTTGGTGCCCACAGCCTTATTTCTGGCGCCGGTTAAAGATACTACGGCAATTGTGGATAACATCCCGATGATTCCAATAACCACTAAAAGCTCTACCAAGGTAAAACCCTTATGATTATTAGCTATATTGGTCATATTTGATAAATTACTATTAAACAATAAGCTCTAACAAGCGATTTTTTAAAATACCAATTCAAACTAAGAAGCAAAAGCTGCAGCCGTAGTAGTGTTGCTCATGCAATAAACCGTATCCAAGCTACAATTAATAGCCCCTGGCTGACCGCCGCCACTACACCTATTAGCCGCTGGAGCAGTAAACGAAGTTTGATTTAAGCCAGCTGGCTCAACTCCGGCAGTTACTCCGGTAGCTGCCAATAAATAGTACTGACCATTGGCACTCAAGCAATAAAGATAAGTAGCCCCAGTAGGTGCCGTTGGCATGTTAGGCATGTAATTGGCAATATTAGTACTAGCCCAAGCCACCGTAGAAGTTGGGTAGTTAGTATTATCAGCCGCATAAGCCTCTAAAGCTGACTGCACCGTGCGCAAATCAGCCGCCACCTTGGTTCCTACGGCCTTATTTCTGGCGCCACTCAAAGAAACCACGGCAATGGTAGATAGCAAGCCAATAATAGCAATAACCACTAACAATTCAACTAAGGTAAAACCTTTTTTATTCATATTCCTTAAACTTTAATTAAATATTTATTTTGAGACTTTTCTCTGCATTAGGTAAATCCTGCAACAGTCTCATTCTAAGCAACTCGCGACATTGCCTAGAAACTTTCGACCTTTTATTAAGAAAGTACTGATATTATAACACATATTTTATTATTTTAAAAACGTTATCCACAGCAAAAAATTTGGCTTAAAATTGATTAGCCAATTGATACATAGGCAGCATAATAGCCGAAACCATTACCCCGACGGCTACGCCAATCACAATCATAATTACCGGCTCAATTAAGCTGGTCATATTAGCTACCATATTTTCAATTTCGCGCTGATAAAAGTCGGCTATTTTGCCCAAAATTTCATCAATCCGGCCGGTTTTTTCCCCTACGGCCAGCATCTGGGAAACCAACTTGGGAAACAATTTACTGCCTGAAAAAATAACTGCGATGGAATTGCCATCTTCCACCTCTTTAACCGTCTGATCAATAAGATCTCGGTAAGCTCTATTACCCACAATTTCTGAAACAATTTTTAAGGCGGCGGTTAAGGGTAGGCCGCCCATGACCAGCGTAGCTAAAGACCGCGAAAAACGAACAATATAAATCTTTTGAAATAAAATTCCAAAAATTGGTAGCTTCATTTTAGCGGCATCCCAAGCAATGGCCCCAACTCCCTTTTTAATTGAAGTTCTAACCACAAAAATAATTATTCCTACCACTATGATAATTAACCACCAGTAATCCCTGAACATGTTACTGGTAAAAATCAATAAACGAGTAGTAAAGGGCAATTTAACTCCAGCCGACAGCAACATTTCTGTAAGCTTGGGGATGACAAAAATCATCATAGCTGTACCCAAAATAACCATGCCAGAAATAATCACGGTCGGATAAATCATGGCGCCCTTGATCTTAGACACCAAGTCATAATCTTTTTCCTCTTGATTAGCCAGATACTGCAAAACTTCATCCAACTTGCCAGAAGTTTCCCCGGACTTAATCATGCTAATAAAAAAATTGGAAAAGGCTTGGGTATGCTTGGACAAGGCTTGAGACAATTTAGAGCCGCCTTCTACCTCATCGGCTACTTCGGTAATTATCTCTTTAAAAACCGGTTTTTCTAATTGTTGACTGATAATCCGTAAAGCCGGCACAATTGGCAAATTAGCCGAGATCATTACGGACATTTGCCGAGCAAAAACCACTACATCTTTACGGGTAACTTTCTTTTTTAAAAAAGAAAGCTTGAGCCCTTCAACTTCTTTCTTTAGACTAACTACGGTCAAGCCCTTATCAAATAAAGCCTCCACGGCTAAATCCTCTGAGGCCGCCTCCACTACCCCCTGAAATAATTCCTGACGTTCATTTCTGGCTTGATAAAGATATTGAGTCATTGTTTAGATTTAAACGTTTCTTAAGGCTTGCTGAAAATTTTGCGGATTCAAAGCCTGTTTTCTGGCTTCTGGTTGAGAAATTTTTCCCTCTTGCACTAATTGGAGCAACGATTGATCCAAGCTCTGCATGCCTTCGGCCCGAGAAGTCTGTAAAATATTTTCTAACTGCTGCAACCGATTTTCTTTAATTAAAACTCTAAAGGCTTGGGAATTGGTCAAAACCTCACAAGCCAAAACCACGCCATTATTTAAAGCCGGCACTAACCGCTGAGCCAAAATAGCAACCAATAAACCGCTCAAAACTTCCTTGGCCCAAATAATCTTTTCTTCAGAAAAGTCACTTAAAATGCCATTAAGCGTAGTGGCAGCCGAATCATAATCTAAGGCCGCAATCACTAATCGGCCTGATTCGGCCAATTCCAAAACTAATTCTAAACTCTTGGCATCCGGCACCTGCCCTAAGGCCACGATATTAACATCCTCTTCTTTGGCCACCTCTAAACCTTCGGCAAAAGAAGCTACATCTTTACCAACTTCCCGTTGCTCAATAATACTTTTATTATTAACAAATAGATGTTCCAGGGGTTGCTCTAAAAGAAGAATGTGCTCACTTCTAGTATCATTAATCTCCTGTAAAATAGCACTTAAGGTGGTGCTGCGGCCGGAGCCAAACGGGCCAACCACAAAAACAATTCCCCGTTGGGCGGTAACAATAGTCTGGATAATTTTAGGCAAGGCCAGTTCTTTTAAATTGGCAATCCGAGATGGCAATAGTTTAACCGAAACGCTCCAATTGCCTTTTTGCTTAAACAGATGAATCCTAAACCTGGCCTTAGTGGCGGCCGTATAAATAAACCGACTATCGGTCTTATCCTTTAAACCATCGCCGATTAAGCCGGAGCCAAAAAAATCTACGGCACTCTCAATATATTCCGGAGTAACTATGGCTTGATCAGTTAAATTAATCAGCTGGCCGCTGATCCGCAAAAAAGGATAATTGCCAACCACCAAATGCAAATCAGTGGCTCGCCGTTCGGCCATGGTGGCTAGTAATTTGGTTAATAAAACATTATCAGCGCTGCCCATATAAATAATTAAATTACTTTTGTTGTAAAATTTCTTTAATTCGATTCACCACTTCCGAAGGAATAGTATGCGCTTTAATCAGATAATCCACGGCGCCTAAAGCCAAGCACCGGTCAACTTCCGCCCGTTGACTTAAGTTACTTAAAATCAGGACTGGAATTTTTTGGGTAGTTGGATCTTTTTTTAAATCAGCCAAAACCGCAAAGCCGTCTTTCTTGGGCAGGATCAGATCCAATACAATCAAATCGGGCTGTTGTTTTTTGGCCATAGACAGACCCTTTTCCCCGTCCGCCGCGGCTAAGACCGTAAAATCAGAAAACTGTAGCTTATTGGCATACATCTGAGCCAAAAAGCTGTCATCCTCAACAATTAAAATATTACTCATACATTTTATTCTTCCCTAGAAATTCCCAAAATTTCTTCAGCCGTAGTTAGACCTAATAAAACCTTAAGCCAGCCGTCTTGGGTCATGGTCATAAACTTCTGTTCCAACAATTCTTTTTTAACGGCATCCGTTGGAAAACCCTTGGCAATAATCTCTCGCATTGCCGCTGAAACATTAATAACTTCCGAAACTACCAACCGACCCTTATAACCCGTTCCCCCGCAACTGGCACAACCCGCCCCATGGTAAAAAACCAATTTCTTGCCAATGGGCGTTTCCGGATAAATACCGGCTGGCGGGATTTGATTAATAACCGTCTGCACTTGATTTTGAATGTCTTCGGGAATCAATTCAATTTCTTTACACTTAGGGCAAATTTTACGAACCAAGCGCTGAGCCACCACAATATTTAAAGTAGCCGCCAACAAAAATGGCTTGCCACCCATATCAATAAACCGAGGGATAGTACCAATGGCATCATTAGTGTGCAGGGTAGATAAAACCACGTGGCCAGTAAGCGCCGCATGAATCGCCAGTTCGGTAGTTTCTGAATCTCTAATCTCCCCCACCATCAAAATATTAGGATCTTGCCGAAGCAGCGATCTAAGACCCGAAGCAAAAGTAAAACCAACTTCCGGATTAATTTGAGATTGATTAACGCCAGCCACAAAATATTCAATTGGATCTTCCAAAGTAGAGATATTAACATGTTCCTTATTTAAAACACCCAGGGCCGAAAATAAAGTAGTTGACTTACCACTCCCAGTTGGACCAGTTACCAAAAACATTCCGGTTTGTTTGGTTAAATTACGATTCATTAATTCCAATTGCTGGCCCATGAAGCCCAAATCAGCAAAGGTCGGCGGCTGCTTTTGTGATTCTAAAATACGCATGACTACCTTTTCTTGACCCAAAAGCGGCAAAGTAGAAACACGCAAGTCTACGTCTCGACCGGCAATGCTAATTCTAATCCGACCATCTTGAGGTACTCTGGTTTCATCAATTTTTAAATTAGCAATAACTTTAATTCTAGAAACTAAAGCCGCGTGCAAATAGATAGGCAAGGTTAAGGAGGTATGTAAAATGCCATCTACCCGATAACGAATCCTAGAGACCTGGCCCTGCGGCTCAATGTGGATATCGGAAGCACCACCTTCAATAGCGTGCCTGAAAATAACCGAAACAATCTTAGCTACCGGCGCGCTCTTAACAATTTCTTCTAAGGATTGGGCTTCCCCGGCGGCAACTTCCTTAGGGGCAAATTTTTCTTGGGCCTGACCAACCGCCTGACCAACCTCTTCTTTAAGATCGCCGTAGGCCTTATAACCCCGTTCCCAAGAGGCCTGAGAAATAACTAAATATTTAACCCGATAATTCTTTTTACGAGCCAAAAACTCAATGGCTTCCATGGCTTTAAAATTGGCTGGATCAACCAGAGCCACCTGCAATTCATCCTTATCTTTGCCCACAATCAACATGGCATAAGTCTTAGCCAAATCTTGAGGTAAAATTTTTACCACCATTGAATCCAGCTCCTTGCCCTCCAAATTAAAATAATCCATTTGAAAAACCGTGGCTTTGACTCGGGCCAATTCTTCAGCTGGAATAGTCGGATCCGTGTTTAATTCATTGGCCAACTGCTGCGGATCAGACCTGAGCAAATCAACCAATCGCTGAAAACGTTCCGAGGTAATTAAACTGCGTTCTAAAAGCAAATTTAATAATTGTTGTAATAATGATTCCCGGCCAACCATAATTATTTATTTTTAAGCGGCGCCGGCGTGGCATTAACTGAACCAGCTACCCGACTAAATTGATTAGGCTGCTCAGTTACCGGCAAAAATGGATTATCCTTGCCGCCTGCTCGTGCCGGTAGCGGTAATTGAACAAAGGAGCGTAAACTTTTTTGAAATTCTTGAAACCTACCATTTTGGCTACCAGTTAATAAATCCTGCAATTTTTTCTCTAGCTTAGTGGCCTGCTGATTAACCGTTACTAAACTACCTTGCGGTATTTCCACCTGAGAAACAAAAGCTAAAAATAACCAACCGCCCAAACTTAGGACAATCAAGACAATAATAATCGCGGTTAATTGTTTAGCTGACATAATAATTAAGGCTGCCAATAATAAGTTCTAAGCTGCAAAGAATAACCCTGACTTTTAGTCTGACTAACTTGCTGCTGAGCAGTTAAACTTAAGGATAATAAATCTAATAACCTAATGTGCTGCTCCAAATTAGTTAACAATCTTTTTAAATTTTGATAATCACCCGGACCAGCCAAGGCCACATTAACCGTTAAGGCTTTTAAATGTTGATCCAGCTCGCCTTGACCCATTTCTTGAGTTGAAGAAAAATTAACTTCGGCTAAAGTAAAGCCGCTTTGACGAGCCAGACTCTCTAATTGAACTATTAATTGAGGCAAATCAGCGGCGGTGGGTAAAATTTGACTGAGCTGGGAAAGTCGCGCTTGCTGCTCGGCCGCTAAAGCACTATAAGATTGTTGCACCTTGGCTAGCCGGTTTAATTCTTGCTGAGATTGACTAATTTGACTCTGAAGCTCAACTACAATTTCGCTTTTTAATCTATGCCAATTATTCAAATCTTTACTAATAATATAAAAATAACCAATAACCAATAATAAAACCATGCTTAAGCCAAGTAACAGCCGCCAATACTTATTTAAAAAAACTCCGCCCAAGGCCTTTTGGTTCATAATTATTGTTTATAAAAAATAGCCGGATCAATCTCTAATTTAACTGAAAAAGTAATCCCGCCAGAAGCCGACATGCCTAAACCACTAAATTCCATTTTTTTAATTTCTGGCCGACCTTGCCAAAAAATCAACTGCTCAGCCGCATCAGTATAAGTAGGAGCCACCACCTGTAAACCAATATCTCCCTTTGGGCTAGCACTCATAGACGGATAATAAATAACTGGCAAAGTTAAGGCTTCTAAGCCGGTTAAGAATTGAGTCCAATAAATATGGCGGCCTACTAAATCATTAATACTTTTACTCTGAACTTCTAATTGATTCAATTGCTGAGTCAAACCTTGATAATCAGTTAACTGCTGCTGATTACGCGCCAACGCGGCCTGCAAAGAAGTGACTTGCTGCATGGTAGACCGACCCAAAATAACAAAATATAAATGAATTCCTGAAATAATAAAAATAATAATGGCTAGACCCAAAATCAACCTTAGCCATAAAATCTTGCTGGGTAAATAATAGGCGGATTTAGGGACCAAATTAACATTAAAATTCAAATCGCCGTTAGTTTGGGTGATAACTTGATCCAAAGCTAAATTTTTTGGCTTAATAAAAAATTGAAATAAAGTAGCTAACCAAGATTTGCTAGCCGGCGCTACTGAGGCAAACTTAACCAACGGCTCGGTCTTAGGTACCTTGGCTGAAACTACTGGCGCAGCCGCGTGCACCACCGGAGCAGCTTGACCACCATTATTACTATTAACCCCATCCTTAATCTCTGGACTTTTAGGTGGCTCGGGTATTGTTTTCTCCACTGCTGACTCTTGATTATTATTTAAGCTCCCCCCACTTGGAAAATATTTTACCGGCGCTGGTTTTACTTCTGACTGATTATTATTTTGCACCCTTGGTTGATTATAAAAAGATCCAACCGCTGGAGAGGGCCTGGCCAATTCTTCTAGTTCCTGAGCTCGCAAATCATCAGGCAATAAATTAATTAAATCATCAGTCATGGCTATTAAATTACCTTGTCAATAATATAATAATTTTATCAAAAAAATTAATGAATGTCTCTAAGGGCCAAGCCAATACTAACTGCAAACCGACTACCAATTTCTTCTAAAACAAATTTTAACTCTTCCTGATAAGCTACTTTATGCCAGGGATTGCCAATAATCACCGGGATATTAAAAAGTTCATTTAAATAATTAACTAAATTGGGCAGAAAAGCGCTGCCGCCGGGATCCACGGTGATATTTAAACTTTGGGCAATGGCCTGAGTAATGGCTGAGCCACCAATATCCAAACTCCGATTTAAAATAAAAACTCCTTTTTCAATAACACACAAATCGGTATTCAAGGAGCCGATGTCTACAATTAAAACCGCATTCTTTTCTCCGCCCAATAAAGACCTGGCCAAAGCAAAAGCTTCGGTTTCTAAACTTAATAATTCTAAATGAGCGGCTTTAAAAACTTCAATATAACGATTAACTAAATTTTTAGGAGCGGCCGTTACTAAAACATTTAAATTATTAGGGGCCGCCGGCTTAGCCGCTGTGGACACTTCCTTACTTTTACCAAAAAATGACGATTTAGTTGACGCCCCCTCTAATTGAAGCAATTGGGATTTGGTTTCTAAAATTTTCCAATCTAAAATCATTTCTTCTAAAGGCAAGGGCACATATTTTTTGGCTTCCCATTTAACTGCCTGCGGCACGTCTTTTAAGTTCATGGCCGGCAAATTAATAATGGAATTAAAAACCGAAAAAGTCGGCAGGGCCGCTACGGCTTTATGACTGGTTAATCTGGCGGTCTGCTGAATTTTAGTTAAAGCACTAACCACTTTAGCCTTAATTTCCGGGCTGGTTGTTCTAGATAAATCAACCGACATATCAACATAGCCATAAGTCTCCAAATTGGCTTGACCACCATTATTACGTAGCTGAACCACTTTCACCCCGGAAGTACCAATATCTACGCCTAAATAACTATGTTCGTGAGAAAATAAGCCCATGAAAAAAATAACTAATAAATAATGACCAGATAACAAATAAGTAGTTAAATTATACCACAAAAAACAACTAATTACCAAATCAAAAACGACCAACGGAATAGTACCTTGCCCCTGGTCATTTAAACCCCTGAGTTATTTTAGATATTTTTACTTATTGGCCATTCCACTGCGGCAAGTTAAAGGAAACACTGCTCAAACCAGGCGGCGTATTAACATTGACCCGACCATCATAAATAAACTTTTCGGCCGCTTCCAGGCCTTGCCTAAAATTTCTTTGCAAATTAAACTTTCTGGCCAAAACCAAACCTTGAACAGTCAGTTGAGTTGGCGCGGCCGTATCATTACCAGTAGAAAACTGCCCGCAGATATTAGTTCCATTAAGACAAGCTTCCAAACTGTCATTGCCCAACACTAACCAACTCCCCACCAAGTGATCAACGGCCGGATCAATAATCACGTCGCCCAACACTATAAAAGCTACCGAAGCCAAATTACCAATCTTGCCAATCAGCTTACTATCTTCATAAAATAAATTGGCATTAACATGTAAATTGCCAGCCACCACAATAGTTCCGGCCCCACTGCCATTACTAGCAACATTATTCAAAAAAGTAATGGGATCGGAAATAGTATAATCACCAAAACCAGAAAAATAATAAACTCTATTATTCAAAACCTTGGTTGAACTAAAGTAAGTATTCAAATCTGAGACATCCTCCATGGCCGTGCCAGTCTTAGTGGCCTTAGTTTTTAATTCATTCATTGGCAAAAAGCCCAAAGGAGTCTGATACTTATTGCCAGGCTCTGGAAAATTAATCCGGCTATAATCTGGCCGCAAACAATTACGACTTTGAGTTTTAAAATTAACAATCTTGCCATTAGTCAACAAACAATAAGTGGCATTATAGCGAACTCCGCCGCTAACCACACTAC
>JAPLWL010000082.1 GCA_026396635.1 Candidatus Komeilibacteria bacterium
AAAGAGGTGATTGGTAAAAAAATTGTTAAACAATTTTCCGAGGCGCACCCCATGAGATTTTTTACTTATAATGAAATTGATTTGGCCATAAGAAATCAATCGCTGGCTTTAGTAAAGATGTATAAGATTGACCAATTAAAAGAAGAGATTGACGAAACCAGTTGGAATATGTCGGTTATAATAAAAAAAGTATGAGAATAGGCATAGACTTTTCAGCCAAAAAAGAAAATGGCGGCGTTTATCAATATTGTTTGTCTTTTTTGGATAGCTTAAAGAAGGTGGTTGGTAATGAATATGTTATTTTTGTTTCCTCGCCGGATTTTCCCAGCGAGTATGAGCGTTATTTTGAAGTGGTGAATTTAACTGCCGCTGCCGCTGATCCTAGTGGTAATAGTAAAATTAAAAAATCATTAATTGAACGCGGCTATAGAATTTTGCTGGCTTTAAGGCTGTTTGTGGTTATTGATTTTGCTTATCGGTTTATTATTTTTAAATCAATTTTAAAAGCGGTTGATGATCAAAAAATTGATTTGATGATTTTCTTGTCTGGGGCGGCTTTTGGTGCCTATCTTAAAATACCTTATATCGCGCCAATTCATGATTTAGCGCATAGAAAATATCCTGAGTTTCCAGAAGTTTCGCAAAATGGTCGTTGGCAATCGCGAGAGCGCTATTATCGGAAATTATGTCAAACTGCCAAGGCTATTTTAGTTGATTCGGAAATTGGTAAAGAAGACGTTCTTCATTATTATCAAGTTGATCCTTCTAAGGTGGTGCCCTTGCCCTTTTTACCGCCAAATTATTTACTAGACAGTCTTTCGGCAGAGGAAGCTAGATTATTAATTAAAGAATATCAATTGCCGGAAAAATTTTTATTTTACCCGGCTCAATTCTGGCCTCATAAAAATCATTTGCGCTTGGTAAGGGCCATTAAATTATTAAAAGACAGTGGTTTGATTATTAATATAGTTTTTTCCGGATCTAAACAGGTTGAGTGGGGAGAATTTGAAAAAGTGGAAAGCTATGTTAAAGCAAACAATTTAGAAAATCAGGTTTGGTATTTAGGTTATGTTAGTAATCAGGTCATGTCGGCTTTGTATAAAACCGCCCAGGCTTTGATTATGCCAACCTTTTTTGGCCCGACTAATATTCCGGTTTTAGAAGCTTGGAAAATGAGCTGTCCGGTGATTTATTCAAATATCAAGGGTTGCCGGGAACAGTTAGGGGAGGCTGGTTTATTGATTGATCCTAAGGAGGTTTCCGATATTGCTGAAAAAATGAAATTAATTTGGCTAGACCAGGGTTTAAGAGTTGACCTTATTAATAAAGGTAAGAGGCGGTTAAGTTTGTGGACTTTTGATGATTTTTCAGCCAGAGTTCAAAAATTATTAAATGATATAAAATTAAATAATTAACGATAAAATTATGAATCCAAAAGAAATTAAGTTTCAAGATCAGACTCTGGCTCTTTTCTTTCCTAAGACTATGAGCGCTGAGGGGGGTATAAAATTTTTAACCCCAATTGATTATCCTTTGCAGATCGGCTTATTAGAACACAAAGAGGGGAAAATGGTGCCGCCGCATATCCACAGAGATTTACATTATAATGTTAATACCACTCAAGAATTTATTTATATTGAAAAGGGCGAAGGGGTGGAAGTGGCTATTTTTACCAAAGAGTGGGAAGAGGTAGATCGCTTGGTAATGTCGGCCGGTGATTCAATTCTGTTTGTTAGTGGCGGGCACAGTGTTAATATTCCCAAAGGCTGCCGCTTGTTTGAGGTAAAGCAGGGGCCTTATCCGGGAGACAAAGAAGCTAAAATGTTTAAAGATTAAAATTTATGTTTGTCCCAGTTAATGAACCGTTATTATCTAAGGAAGCTAAGGCTAATGTTACACAGGCTTTAGAAACCGGTTGGATTTCTTCTTCTGGCAGTTTTGTGAAGCAATTTGAAGATGATTTTGCCAAGCGGTTTGGAGTAAAATATGCGGTGACTGTGGCTAATGGCACGGCGGCTTTGCACGTTGGTTTATTAGCTTTGGGCATTGGGGTGGGCGACGAGGTGATTGTACCGGCTTTTACTATGGCCGCCAGTTGGATGGCGGTAATGTATACCGGAGCTAAACCGGTTTTTGTGGACTCGGAAAGAGAAACTTATAATATTGATGTTAATAAAATTGAGCAAAAAATCACTCCTAAAACCAAGGCAATTATGCCGGTTCATATTTATGGCCAGCCTTGCGCTATGGAGCAAATTTTGGCTTTAGCTAAAAAACATAATTTATTTGTAATTGAAGATGCGGCTGAAGCTCATGGTGCGACTTATCGCGGTCAATTAGCGGGCACTTTTGGTGATCTGGGCTGTTTTAGTTTTTATGCCAATAAAATAATTACCACTGGCGAAGGCGGCATGATTATTACTAATAATCAAGATTTGGCGGATAAAGCTAGAAAATTTAAAGATCTTCATCATTCGGAAAAGAGATTTATCCATGATGGTTTGGGTTATAATTATCGGATGACTAACTTGCAGGCCGCTGTGGGTTGCGGCGAATTATTGCACTTAGAGGAATATATAGAAAAGAAGGTTTGGATGGCTAACTTATACAATCAATTGCTTAGTGACACCGCTGGTATTGTTACTCCTAAGACAATTGCCGCAACAACTAATGTTTATTGGATGTATGCTATTGTTATTGATGCCAAAGTTTTTGGTTTAAATCGAGATGAGTTAAGAATTAAATTAAAAGAAGTCGGGGTTGATACTAGAGATTTTTTCTATTCGCCGTCGGATCAGCCGGTACTAAAAGACATTGTGGTGGGGGAGGAATTTCCGGAAACAACTTATCTGGCTGAACGTGGTTTGTATTTACCATCGGGTTTGGCTATTACCGAGGAGCAGATAACTTACGTTTGTGATCAAATCAAACAATTGAAAAAATAATTAAAATAACTATCCATGTCCAATCAAGAGCTTGCTGAGCAGAAAAATTTTTATAATCAGGGCTATGAAAAAATTTACCTGGGTGAAGTCGGTTTTCCTGATTTAAAGATAGTTGATTATAATCCCGCCATTACGACCAGAAGATTTTAAATATCGGCGGCGGCAATTCAGCCGATCTTTGGTTTTTGGCCAAGAGTAATGAAGTTTATGCCCTTGATGCCTCTTCTGTGGGCGTGGAACAGGCTCGGGAGCATAATATTAAGGCCGAGTTTGACAATGTTGAAGAGGCCTTGCCTTTTGCGGCTGATTTTTTTGATATAGTTGTCCTTAAGGATATTTTAGAACACATCTACAACCCTTTTGAATTGTTGCAGGAAGCCAAGCGAATTGTTAAACCGAGCGGTTATATTATTATTAGCTTGCCTAATCATTTTTATTTGCCGTTTAGATTAAAGATTTTATTTGGCCAAAATTTAATTTGGAAAACTCTGATGCATAACCATAAAAAAGATTTTGCTGAATGGAATTATATGCATGTTCGGTTTTTTACCTGGAGTGGGGTTAAAAAAATGATTAAAGCGGCGGGCCTAAAAATCACTAAGACTTATTGGGATTTTGGGACTCTGGCCCATTATTCTGATCCTTTGATGTATGAATATGCCTTTAAAGCAAATAATAAGAAAATCACCACCCGTCAGCAACAATTAATGTATAAAGTGCTCTTGCCGGCTTATAAAATTTTTAATTTAATTTGCCCCAGAGCTTTTAGAAAGTGGCTGGTTTCTTTATGCCCGGGTCTTTTATGTGCCGGGTTTTATCTTAGGGTTGAAAAATAGTTTATGCCAATTTTATCCATTATTATCCCGGTCTTTAATGAACGATCAACAGTTGAAACCTTGATCAATAAGCTTAAAGCGGTTGTGTTTCCTGGGCCAGTTGAATTGATTATTGTTGATGATGGTTCTACAGACGGCACGGTAGAGGTTTTAAAGCAATTATCAGGCATTGACGTGGTTTTGTATCATGATTATAACCAAGGTAAGGGCATGGCTATTAGAACGGGCTTAGTTAAAGCCAGTGGTGAGTATGTAGTAATTCAAGATGCTGATTTAGAATATGATCCTAATGATTTGGCCATTATGCTTCAGGAGATGATTGATCGCGGGTTGTCTGTTTTATATGGGTCTAGAAATTTATTGCACGGCAGAAATAAATCCGCTGGGCTAACTTATTATACCGGGGGAGTCTTTTTGTCTTGGTTAACTAATATTTTGTATGGCCAAAAAATCACGGATGAGCCGACTTGTTATAAAATGTTAAATTGGTCTATCAGATGCTTGGCAGGCTGTTTTGACTTTAATAAAATGCCGATTATTTTCAAAGAAAAATAGTTCTAAGTAGAAAAGATTATTATGGATATTTGGGTTAGAGTATTATTGCCGATTATTGAATCATTATTTTTTTTAATAACCGCTTGGTTGGTTGGTAGATTTATTTTAAGTAAAATTAAAGCTTGGCAATCATTTGGCTTGCTCTTGCAGTTTGCCCTTTCGGTATTAGTTGGTTATAGCGGATTGGCTTATTTGTTTCTTATTTTATCATTTTGGCCGCCAATTCAAAGCTGGTCAATTTGGTTAATTTGTCTACTAATTTTAATTATTGGCTGGCGAGCTATTAAAAAATTAATTTTAGATCTTAGTTTTTATTTTAAGAAGAATGAACGGTTGAGTCTCATTGAAAAAATCTTATTTTTATTAGTTATTTTTTTCTTTATTTTTTATCTTTCTTCAGCCTTGGTACCACCGTATCGGACTGATGCCTTGGCTTATCATTTGCCCGAGGCTAAACAAATTGCGGAGCAGGGTATTTTTTCATTGGGCGGGTATGGCAGCTTTTTTGCCAATATGCCCAAATTGATGGAAATTTTGTATGCCGGGCTGTTTACGGCCGGTAGTTTTAGTTTGATTCATTTGGTTCATTATCAAATGTTCTTGGCTTTATTGGTGGTGATTTTCTGCTTTGTTAAAAAAGAATATGATCGATTAGGCGGCTTATTAAGTATTTTGGGTATTTTTACCTTATACGAGCTAGGGGTTAATGCTACCAATGCCTATGTTGATGGGGCTATGGTGGCTTTTCAAATAGTTGCCGCTTTATTTTTTATTTGGTGGTGGAAGAATCAAGAAAAGTCAATTTTAATTTTAGTTGGCTTATTGTTTGGTTTGGCCGTCAGTGTTAAGTATCTGGCTTGGTATGCAGTTGTTCTTGTTGGGTTATTTTGGTTGATCAAAACCGTGCTTGGTAAAAAAACTTGGCCAACTATTTTAACGGAAGTTGCCTATTTGGGCATACCTTTTATTATAGCCAGCGGTTTTTGGTACTTTAAAAGTTGGTTTTTGGTCGGTAATCCTTTTTATCCTTTTATTTTTAGCCACCAGGGTATCACGGAGGAAGTTTTTAAATCTGCTTATGTGGCGGTTTGGCAATTTATTCCTCAAACACTGACTAATTATTTATTAATGCCATTTACTTTGTTTTGGGATCCTTATTATATTTCGGTTTTGGCAGCTTTTCTTTTGGTGATTATTGGTT
>JAPLWL010000061.1 GCA_026396635.1 Candidatus Komeilibacteria bacterium
CCACATAAGTTTGATACTGCTCCGGGCAATTCATAATAAAGTCATGAGCATAAGCCAGCTTAGCCGCGTCCGCGGCTTCTTCATCAGTAGCTTCCGGCTTACTATAACGAATATTTTCCATCAAGGTCCGATGAAATAAAATTGGATCCTGCGGCACCAAGCTGATATTCTGCCAAATGCTTTCTTGAGTTACGCCGGCTAATTTTTGATCATCAATCAAAATCTTGCCGGATTCCAAATCATAATGGCGCAACAAGATAGCAATTAAAGTTGTTTTGCCAGAACCCGATGGGCCAACTACCGCTACCCGCTCACCCGGCTTAATAGTTAAATTAAACTTCTTAAAGATCCGGCGAGTTTGATTATAGCAAAAACTAACTTCTCTAAATTCTATTTCACCCTTGGTTACTACTAACGGCTTAGCCGCTAAGCTGTCTTGAATCTCATGGGGCTTTTCTAAAATTTCCGTCATTTCATCAGCCTCAGCCAAGCTTTCATAATAACGCCGAATCACCCGGCCTAAACCCCATAAATGGTCAAACAAAGTTAAGAGATAAGCTTGCAGCAAGACAAAGTCACCAATGGTCGCCAAACCTCTTTGCCACAATTTAAGCGCCACATAAAAAATAATAAACTCCAAGACAATCATTAAGAAAGCCTGACCGGCTTCAAAAGCATTACCAAGATTCCAATTAAACAACCGCATCCGCCGATGAGTATTGGTAATTTCCCGAAAAGTAGCCAATTCCCGCCCGTAACCGTTAAACAACTTTATATTCTGCTGATTGGTGATAGTGTCGGCCAATAAGCCGGTAACTTTAGAATCAACCTTGCTCCGTTCCACGTCATATTTTAATTTATACAAACTAAACCAATAATTTAACCCAAAAAATACTACAATCCAAATTGCCATCAAAACACCCAGCCAAACATTTTTTAAAAATAGAACCACCACGATGATGCTACTCTTAACCGCAATTTGCAGTAATTCAAAGAAAATAATATCAGTGATAACTTCAAAGCCCGAAGTAAAACGATTCACCCGTTTCACCAAAGAACCGACAAAATTATTATGAAAAAAACTTAACGAGTGTTTATGCAGATAAGCAAAACAATAATTAGCCAAATCAAACATGGTTCTGGATTGAAACCAACTGATTGAAAAATTAGCCAACCGCCAAAACAGCCAAGCCACCAAATGAATAATTAATAATTGAATTAAAACTTTAACAAATATTCCTACACTAGCGCCGGCCCCAAATAAATCAAAAAAATGCTTATATAAAATAGGCGCATACATGTTGGCAATTGAGCCTAAAATAACCGCCACAAAAGCCAAGCTAGCCTGCCAGCGGTAGACTCGTAAATGCTGCCAAAAAATGGCAAAAGTTTTTTTAGTATAATTAGACTGCATAAAAAGAAAGTGGCATAACCCGTAAACGAACGACTTATGCCTCCAAAAAAATTAAGATATACTAATTATATAGACGAAAAAACCGCGTTTTTGTTACAAAATATTCACTTTTTCCAATAAAATTACTAAGCGCTTACTTGGAACTATTGCAAATCAGTTTGGTATTTTTTCATGACTTCGGCAAACCTGGCCTTATTCTGTTCCTTTATGGGCTTGCCAGGCGGCAAAATTTCTTTTAAAGCATTAACCTTAACTCCGTTTTTTACCAGCTCAAAGTGTAAGTGTGGTCCGGTAGAAAGGCCGGTAGAGCCCACGTAGCCGATAATTTGGCCCTGAGAGACGCGCTGGCCACGCCTAACAATGATTTTAGACTGGTGAGCATAATTAGTGCTGTAAGTGCCATTGTGGCGAATACTGGTTAAATTACCATAACCAACCGAACTCCAGCCAGCATAAATTACAGTACCCTCGCCAACCGCCCGAATTGGGGTTCCGGAATTAGCGGCATAATCAGTAGCCCGGTGGCCAGTACACAAGCCGTATCTTTCCAAACAGCGCAAACCAGTAGTAAAGCCGGAAGTAATATATTTATAAGCGATCGGCGCTTTTAAAAACATTTTTTGAGCGCTAATGCCTTTCTCATCAAAGTAACCTTGGTTATCTTTGTCTTCTTCAAAATAATACAGATAATTTGGCGTACCTTCATTGACATATTTAGCGGCCAATACATTGGCCGGCATAATATATTTATTGTCCCGCCAGCGCTCTTCATAAACAAACACAAAAGTATCACCCTTTTTAGGTTCGGTGGCAAAATCAATATTCCATTGAAAAGCATCAGCTAAAGTTATAACCGCCCGCTCATCAATGCCGGCATCTAAGCCAGCCTGATACAAAGAGGAGCTGACTGTACCACTGACCTTTTTTATTCTGACTTCATAATCAATTGGTTTTAATTCCGCCGACCAGATACTACTCTTGGTTACATATAATTCCTGTTCAGAATCAGTTTGATAAACCAATTGTTTTAGTTCATTGCTCTGCTTGTCATAATTTAAAATGATAGACCGGCCTACCCGAATTTTAGCCAAATCATAAATTGGCTTAGCCGCCTCAATAATTGCTTGAGTAACCGTCGCCGGCAAGCCTTGGCTGGTTAATAGATTGCCAATGGTGGCATTAGGGGTTATTTCAACGCTAATTGTTTGATATGGATTAACAAGCGCCGCCTTATTGGCTGATTGAGATTTTGACTGATTAAGCTGATTATTAATTTTTGGCGTAACAAAAAAGACGGCTATTACTATGACCGCCAATCCCAGTATCAAAATCAACCGATAATGCTGCTTAAGCCAAATTTTAAAATGCATAATCTAAAAAGTTCCAGCCACTAACTTTTTATCCAAATGAGAAACGTCGCCCCTCCTAATAACAGTCCAGCCATTTTTATTCCAACCAATTTCTGATTCAGAAACATACGGAATATTTCTGGCAATTTCCATAATTCCAGGCAAATCATCCGGGCTAACTTTTTTATCCATCTGCCGATTTTGAATAAGCCAAAGAATAAACCCCGTCACCAACCGATGAGTATAAATTAAATTAATCGGCGTTTCTCCGATTCTAATCTTTTCTAATCCATCTAAAACTCTTTGCCGCTCTTTTTCAAAAACCGAAGCGATAAATACTGGATCGGATTTAAACCATTCTTCCATAGCAGCCATAGTTGGTTTATTTTGTTTTTTAACATCAGCTATAATTTCCAAAATCTTCCCTTTAGAATAAGCCATAGGAATTTCTGCAAAATTTGAAACAATCTCCACTTCTTGATTAAGCGGTAAAGGAATTTTTGAGTCCCTTTGATGAGCAATTTGCAAATGCAATAAAGCATACTTGGCTAACGCCCGGGCTCGTGGCAATGGACTTGCTAATACTTTATAAACCCGGCGACCCTTGGTGGTATCCACCATTTGTGGAATCTCTCTGACTAAATGCTCACTAAATTCCTTTGACATTTCGTGACCCCTACCCCTTTCTATAAAAACCTTATTCTCTAAATCATCCCAAGGCGTCTCGTCGTCGCCCTTGGTCATTAATTGATCTAATTGAGTACTAGGGTGCCGGATAAGAATAATTATTTTTTCAAACTTTTCTCGTTCTACCCCAGACTCTATTTTAGTTAATTTTTCAATCGGATTCATAGTTTTTCTATAAAATAAGCAACGGGTTTGTCGTCCTCTTTCAACATTAATTCTACCCGCTCTTTCACGGTTAGTCTAGTGACATCATTAACATAAGTAGTAAAAGCGTTTTTTGATAATCCATATATTCTATACAATAACATACTTGCCAAATGTAAAGTAGTTTCATTTTCTACGATTACCCTTGACTCTTTATTAAATACGGAAAAATAGGCGGTTAAAAATTCCTGCATCATCTTTTTGATTGACTTAGTTTGGTTCTGATAATACAAAGCGGCTATATAATATTCCGATAATAAATATCCCAAATCAAAGGCCGGTGTTCCTAAATGAGCATCTTCAAAATCTACAAGATGAAATTTATTGGTATTTTCCAATAATATATTAATTGAGCCAAGGTCACCATGAACAAGAACTAATTTAGTATTTTGATAATTATTGGCTAATTGAATAATCTTTTCTCCGGCGCCTCCGCTAACTAACTTTGCCATTTCGTAATACTGATACTTAAGTTTTAGCTTCAACCATTCATTATTATATAACTCCTTCTTGGAATTTTGATAAGTAGATTGGTGAATTTTGGCCAAAGCTTTTGCCAGCGGAATCATGAGCCAACTGGAAAAATAACCACCAACAAATTCATCTATTAATTTTCTGTCAAAATTCAAACCAGCAATCAGCAAGTATCCTTCAATTTTGTTGTAGTCATAAATATGAGGAATAATATTCGACTCTTGGCCTAAAATCTCTTCAAAAATAGTTTCGACATCATAAGATAATTGGATTCGTTCTTGCGGTGCTATGGCCAAACCTTTAAAAACATCTGCCTTTAACTCTTCCAGAAATTGTTTTAAAAAAAAGACTCCTTTAGTTGTCTTTATTTGAAACACATAATTAACCAAACCGCCCTGATATTCTATTACCTCTAAGATATCTTCGGGCAAAAAATCTAATTCCTTTACTTTTAAAACTCGGCTAATAATTTGTTCCTTTGTTAATTTTTGCATACTTTTAAAGCCAAATTTTAAAATGCATAATTTAAGCAGTTTTATTAAAAAATATTAATCCTTGTTTAGAGCGATGGGCTAAAGCCTCATATTTGGTATTAGACGATATATAATAAGGAATAAAATTATATAACCATCTTTCCTTTGTCTAAATCAAAAACCTTTTTTGGGTTTATAAGGATAGCGTGTTTTATAGTATAACCCTTGTTTTTTCTTGAGCAAATTTCAAAGTATTTACCAGAAGTATATATCTTTACTTTACCAACCATCTTTAAATATTTACTTATCACACAAATATTACCATTTTCTTTAAGATTTTTTATAGTGGTATTCATTTGACAATCAGCTACCAATAATTTATCACCAATGAGACCTAAAGAAATTACAATATTAGCATTAGGTTTAGCTTTACTAGAGCAAGTAGCTAATATCAATTCTTGGTTTTCTTTAAAATTATTTTTCCAGTTCATAGTATTAGTATTCTATGAATTTTATTCAAAGGAGACATTTAACCTAACGCGCAATTGGCGCTGGTTTGATATTGGGATTGCCGGCATTATTGATGATTGGCTTATATAATTCCGGATCAATGGTTCTGGTAAAGCAAGTTAGCTGGGCTTGATGATCCCAATTCTGCTGCAAAGAACCATAGGGTTGAGTCATTGATTCAACTTTAATAGTTGGGGGAAAATCTTGGCCCGAAGTTTTAAAGGTGGCACACAATTCAAAAGATAATGGAGTAATAATTTTATATTCATAACCATTCTTAGTATCTGGATCAGTTGGCACAACAAACCCGGAAATACTATCTTCCAATTGATTCAATTTTTCCGGTAAAGATTGCTTTTGCATCCAGTAATTAAGTATCTGGCTTTGTAAATTTTGCAAAGCCTGAACCCGGGTATCATCAAACCGCCGGTTACGTTGATCAACTGGTGTGCCAATTAAAAATATGCCAATGACCACACTAGCAATGACCATAACCGCCATTAAAGTGGCTAATAATTTAGGAATTTTAGACTTAAAATCTTTCCGTTTAAGTTCCCATAAATAATAACCAAACACCGCGGCCGCCACGACTAGTACCACTAAAATCTTAAAGAAGAATCTGCCTGTTAACTCACCGCTTAAAAAATTATAAACAAAAATAACTAAATCAACGATAATGGTAATAGCCGAAATAAACAAAGTAAAATAAATCAACCATTTTCTCAAAGACAGCTCTCTTTTTTCAGGATTAGCTTTTAAATCTTTACTGAGCATCCAAGAAGTTAACAAATAAACCGGTACGCCAATAACAAAAATAGAAGTAGCAATTCTGACAATATTGGCTATGTTGGTAAAATAAAAATTGAGTTTATCCGGCCACCACACATTAATATACTGAACATAGAGCATGATAAAACCAATGATGCTCAGGTAAAAAATCAGGATATTAAAAAGATGTAAAAAAACATCTTTAGGAGTGCTTTTGAGTTTATTGTTTTCCATATAATTGAATTTTAACACTTAATGAAGAAAAAGAAAACAAACAAAAATCCCCTTATTAGGGGCTAATTTTATAATTTATAACTTTGGGGGCGGCCTACGGCGTTCGTTTATTACGAATACCGTAAGCCGCCACTGAATGAGCCGTAATCTACACCTTGACTGTGCGGTCTAGGCTTTGGTCGCTGTGATGCTGCGGCCGGAAGGATAAGAGGTAAAGACGGGCCGATGAAACCCACTGCCACCTTCTTCTCTCTCCACCTCCACTGGCTTGTTTAAAATTTTTGCCAGGGCTATAAATGCCTTACGAACCAGCGGAAACATGCCGAGTTGGGCATATTCCCTAACCTCGTCCGGCACATAAACATTGGCGCTGTCAAAGACCGGCTTCAACATTTGCGGCGTAACACCGATAAGCGGCAAAACGCGCGTTAATGGAAACCACCAGCCAAACTTCACCGAGGTAGCAACCGAATAGGTCTCTATGATGGCGCTATCCGGAACATCTTCCGGAGAATTATACTTACCCATGGTTCTTTTGCGTCCTTTCTAAAGGTGCGGGTTTAATTTAACTCCAACCCCATGTTGAAGTTAACGACCGAGCATAGCATTATTAATTAAAAAAATCAAGGGGCGGCTGCTTTCCACCTCTTGATTCATTCTATTTATCTTAAAAATTTTAATTTGGTACACCGTAGCGCATGACGTTAGAACTTATTTTACTGAAAACAAGGTGCTGTGGCAAATTCCAAATTGGGGCTAACTATTAAGACAGTTTATTAGTTCGTTATTTTAACAAATATACACCTCTTGCCTAATACGATAATTTTGCCCCTGCGTAATACTAAATTTATATAACTACTCAATAACTTTTATAGTATATTCGACTTTTCTATATTTTATACTTTCGCCCTTTATAAACATATTGAGTTTATGTTCGCCAACTTTTAGAAACGTAATGATTAGGTTATTTTGGTGATTATTCTCTTTTGCCTGAATAATTTCTTGATTAAATCTAACATTCTGCCCTTTTTTATCAGAATATATTGATGAAATATTAGGCGTCTCATTTACAAGAAATTCTTTTGGAAATCTAAAACAAACTTCAATATTTTTTGCGATTCTATCACTTGAATTGATGATAGATACTGGGATGTTATATTCCTTATTAGCAGTAAATAAATATACTTTCCCCGGAATTACTGTCTCATTATAAAATTGGACTTGCATCTCGTCTGGTTTTAAAAATAAATTATCATCTCCTATTTTTTCAACAATTAGGGATAATAGTTCTATTACTTTATTTTCATTGGTATTTCTCGCTTGATTAATAATCTCTCCTATTTCGAACAATACTAGGATGCTCTTCATTAATATTATGATTCCACATACAAATGCTAATAGACTAAACATTAAAACAACAATAGTAGCAATATTCGACAAACCAAATAATGCAAATAATACACCTATAAAAGAAACAGCAAAGGGACACACTGTAATTAAAAATAGTTTGAGTGGCTCCAGTAACCTTAGCTTAAATGCAGCATCAACTCTTCTTCTCTTTAAAACAACTAAAGTTTTTCTAAGCGCTTTATAGTCCCAGTTTTTATCGGTTTGTTTTTTCTTCAATATTTCATTAGCTATATTATCTTCGCTTTGTTTCCTTTCATTTTCATATTTAAGAGACAGCGATTTTATCCCTTGAGGAAATATAGATATCAAAATAGTTAAAATAGGGATTATAAACCCAATTAATGTAAAGATTAGTGCTCCATAAAGTTGTAACGCATTAATCATAATCAGCAAAAATAGTTATTTAAATTAAATCAATCATAACTAAACGCATAATCATAGTCAATAGAAACAGGTAAGACACTATTTAGTTATAACAGAGTGCATAAATCTTATTGCATTCATTACCAAAGAGAGCAATTATGGAGCGAGTATGCAATTATCCTACGACGACATCTTGGAATACAAACGACTCCACTACAAGCATTTTGGTGAGAAGTTAACTGATGACGAAGCATGGATCTTGGCCCATAATATGATCCATTTCTTTAGTTTGATTACTGAAGTCCCACCTTCCGCAAGCGGCAAGTCTTCCCCTCTTGAAGAACCGCCTCAAGAACATACCAAAAGTTAGATTCCCCTTAGCTATGTTCATAACTTATCTTGACTGACGAAAAGCAGATTTCAAAAATAACAAAAAACGGCCATAATTGGCTGTTTTCGTTTTCTCATCAGTGGGATTAGTTACCGCAAGAGGCAATTTTTACTGGTACCGCCACGGAGAACCCCGCAAAATTCGCTCCGCTCATTGCGGGGCAGGTCGAACTCCTTACTTAATTTGGTAGCCCCTAGGGGGATCGAACCCCTATTACCTGGCTGAGAACCAGGTGTCCTAACCGTTAGACGAAGAGGCCATTTATAAATTATATTTTACCAAATGACACTTTTAACTTTTTTCTTCCAGCACAAGATTTCCAATATTTTTCCCTTTTTATAGCCTTAGCTAAACTATCAACAGTTTCTAATTTATAACAACTGAGTTTACCAAAATCTTGGGTTGATTTTACTTTTTTATTTTTGTGTTCCTGTAATCTCCGAGGCAAGTCATCACTGAATCCGACGTATGTTTTATTTCTTTGTTCATTAATTATCCAGTAGATTATATACATACTCACTTTTCTTTTTAATGCGTCCCCGCCTCGACTCGCGGAGCTCGCCGACGCGAGGCGGGCTAACCATTAGACGAACTCGGCTTATTTACTTTTTTAACCAACTATCTTCTTGCCGAACCAACAATTTTTTGGCCTGACTTGGCTCGGCCATTAAAGCCTTAGTAATGCGCTCCATTCTAGCGCCTTGCGAGCCTTTAATCAAGAGGGTATCTCCTGGCTTAATATAATCTAATAAAAACTCAATCGCGCCAGTTTGACTAACAAAATGATGAAGATTGGACGGCGCCAAACCACCAAGACCAGCCCCCTCATCAATATACTCAGTTAATAACCCGATAGTTACCAAACAATCAACCTTAATAGCCGCGGCTTTAACACCAACTTCCTTGTGACCAACCTGAGTAAAATCCCCTAACTCATACATTTCTCCCAAAACCGCAATGGTCCGGCCAGTAAAGCGTTTTTGAAAGTCAGCTAATAACTCTAAAGCCGCTTTAGCTGCTTCCGGAGAACTATTATAAGTATCATCAATTATTTTTGTTTCCTGACGGCCGGCAATTAAATTAGTTCGGCCACAAGGCGCCCGATAACCGGCCAAAGCCTTAACTGCCTCAAATAAAGGAATTTTAAAATAAGCTACGGCCAAAGCCACGGCCGGCAAAACTGCCATAATCTGTTGCCAGCCTAAAATATTTGGCAAAAAAACCGGCACAATACTTCCAGCGTACAACAACTTAAATACCATGCCGATTTGGCCATTTTTTTCGGTTAATTGCCAATCTTTGGCTTGAAAAGTATTGCCGTCTTTAAAACCATAGGTCACAGCTCTGGCTTTAGTTACTTCGGCCATGGCTCTAACCAAAGAATCATCACCATTCAAAATTACCAAACCATCTTTGGGCAAGGCTTGAATAATTACTTGCTTTTCTCTTTTGACTCCGGCTAAATTTTTGAACCACTCCAAATGAGCCGGTGCCACGGCAGTAACAATAGAAACCCTGGGCTTAGTAATTTTAGTTAAATACTTTAAATCACCCTGCCGGTCAGCACCCATTTCCAAAACCAAAACTCTTGGATAATGTTTAACCAAGCGCAACGACAACCAAGTAGCCCGGCCAAAAATGCCAAACCATTTAATAAAATTACCACCGTTATTTTCAACGCCAATTACCGACAAAGGCAAGCCGATGTTATTGTTATAATTTTTAAAGCTGCCCCGAGTAGGCATGAACTGGCTTAAAATGGCCACTATCGCCTCTTTGGCTGAAGTTTTGCCAATAGAACCAGTTATGCCTATAACAACTGGGTGATACTGCCACAAAATAAGTTGAGTAAAAATCCGCAAAATAAAAAAAAGTATTTTCCTCATATTTGAGTCTCTTAAGGATTGGCCATTGGCCTTTCCGGAGGAACCTGTAAATAATTTAGCAGAAATTGACCAACTTTAGCAAAGACCGGCACGACCGAACCTTCGGCAAATTGAACATCTTTAGGATCATCCATTTTAATCAGCATTACAAACCTTGGCTTGCTGACCGGCGTAAAACCAATAAAGGTATGACTGGTATTGCTTTCATCATAGTCTTTGGTAGCGGCATTATAAACCTGGGCCGTACCGGTTTTACCAGCTACATGATAACCAGGAATAGCGGCTCCAACAACTGAAGCCAACATACCCGCCAAAGTATATGCAGTTTGTGGACTAACTACCTGGCGAATAAATTGCGGTTCAAATTTTTGTATAGTCCCGTCGGGATTTTTTAATTCTTTAACCAAAAGCGGCTTAACCAATTTACCACCATTAGCTAAAGCAGCATAAGCCGTCACCAATTGAATTGGCGTTACCGTAATGCCCTGGCCAAAAGAAGCGGTGGCTAAAAAAATGTCTCCTTTATTATTAAGAGAAGTTAAATTGCCCACCCGCTCGCCGGCCACCGGCAAATTAGTTTTATTAAAAAATCCAAAATTTCTAAGATACTGCTTAAAATTATCTACGCCGACTTTTTGCGCCACAAAAATAGCTCCGGTATTTAAAGATTTGTCCAAAACCTGAATCATGGTTTGAATCCCATTGGCTTTTTTATCTGAATTACGAATAGTAAAACCGCCGGCCTTAAATTGACCAGTATCATTAAAAGTGGTTTCGGGCCTAACTTTTCCCAAATCAATACCCATGGCCATAGTAATCGGCTTAAAAACCGAGCCTGGCTCATAAGGATCAAAAACCACCTGGTCATTAAAAGTATTAATATTTTTAACCTGATTGTAGTTATTAGGATTAAAATCCGGAAATGAGCACATCGCCCAAATTTCTCCGGTATACGGCTCCATAATAATCAAGCTGCCACCATTGGCGCCGTGCTTGGCAATTTCTTCTTGCAAGGTCTGGCAAGCCGTAAATTGAACTGAACGCTCTAAGGTTAAAACCAAATCGGAACCATTTTTTTTATCGGCCAAGGCGCGGCGAGCAATAGGAATCAACCGGCCAGAAACATCGCGCTCAAAAGTAAAGTAACCCTTAGCTCCACTTAATTCCTTATTCCAATAACCTTCCAAGCCATATTGCCCCTTTGGAATATCATCACCAGGATTAAAGCCAACAAAACCTAAAACATGAGAGGCTAAATTATTTTCTGGATAAAAACGCCAATATTCTTCTTCAAAATTAATTCCCTTTAAATTCAAAGCAACTAGTTGATCTTTAACCTCCTCACTCACCTTGTGCTTTAAGGGCTGATATTCACTATTAGGCTTATTAAGACGAGGCAACAAATCAGCGGTTGAGCTAACCTCTAATAATGGCGCCAAAGCTTCAGCGGTAGTAGTGGGGTTGATAATTTGACTAGGCTGAGCATAAACCAAATAATAGCGGCGATTAGTCGCCAAGCTAGCCACCGCGCCCAACCAGCCGTCCTGCATAAAAATTTGACCCCGATCTGGGAATAATTCTTCAGTCTGTTGATGCTGCTTATTAGCTAAAGTTTCATATTGATTATAATCAACTATCTGCAGATAAACCAACCGACTAATAATCCCGGCCGCAAACAAAAAAACCAAACCGCTAGCCAAATATAAACGGTGTTGGGTAAAAAAATCGCCAGCGGAATGACGAGCAGTTTTGCTCATTAGCTCTGCAAATTATTTAACGGCTACGGCCGGAGTTGGATTTAGATATTCAACCGGACCATGAGCGCTCAACCCGAGCTGCTGACTTAGCTCTTGCACCCGCGGCAAGGCCGAAAGCTCACTGGCTTTTATATCCAGCTCTTTAACCTGCTCTTTAAGCCGACCCAACTGCAATTGTTTTTCCGACAATTCATAGCCCATCACTCCGGTATGACTAACAATAAAAACATAGACCAGAATAACCGCCATGGTTGGAAATAATAATAACAGGGGTGAAAACTTTTTTAATAATGACATAATCTGGAATTAATTAATTTTTTAAATTGTTGCTAATACTTTTTCAATAACTCGTAACTTGGCGCTTCTGGATCTGGGATTAGCTTGCTGCTCAGCCCAACTTGGTTTAACTACATTTTTGGTTAACCATTTAGCCTGTTCTTTTGGTAACGATTTTAAAGCTCTTTTAACTAAAGCATCTTCTATAGAACCTGCCAAGCATTCTGCAAGGCTTTAGGTAAAATTTCCAATTCCTGATTAACCGCAATGCGCAAGGCTTGCCAAATTTTAGTCGCCGGATGAATTTTACCGCGCCGCGGAATTATTCTCCCAACTACGCTCAGTAAATCACCTACTTTTTGAATTGGCTGGGCCTTACGGCTTAAAACAATTTCCTGAGCCAAACGAATACTTTTAGCTTCTTGCCCATACTCCTTAAAAATCCTAGCCAAATCCTCGGCCGACCAATTATTAAGCAGATCAGCAGCGGTTTGGCCGCTAGACTCATCAAATCGCAAATCCAATTCATCTTCTGGCCGCTGAAAGGAAAAACCGGGTTTTTGCAAAAGCTGCCAAGAAGACCAGCCTAGATCAAAAAAAATCAACTTAACTTGATTAAATATCTTTTCTTGCTTAACCACGCTCAGTAAATCAGCAAAAGAAGCATTAACCAAGTGGGCTTGCCCGGCGTACGGGTCCAGGATTGCCCGAGCTTGTTCTAAAGAACGATTATCCCAATCTAAACCAAGAAATTTTCCAGCCGGTCCAATTTTTTCTAAAAAAGCCTGAGCATGACCGGCTAAACCAAGAGTACAATCAATCACTTGATCGCCTGGTTGTAAATTTGTTATTTGAAGAACTTCGGCAAGTAAAACTGGCTCATGAATAAGTGCTTCCATAAATAATGGCTTATAAACCAAGTCCGGCTAAGCTTTCGGCAATCTCAACATTTTCTTTTTCCGCTTGTGCCTGATAATGATCCCAGGCTTCGGCATCCCAAATTTCTAACCGATTATTTAAACCGGCCACGACCGCCTTTTTCTTAAGTCCGGCATACCGGCGCAAATAATCCGGAATAATAATCCGACCCTGGGTGTCTAAAACCACATCCATAGCACCAGCCAACATTAACCGGCTATAGGCCCTGGATTTAGCTTGAAATTCTGGCAATTTACTAATTTTGCCAACTTGGTCTTGCCAATCCTTTTGGGTAAATAAAAACAGACAGTTGTCTAAACCCCTGGTCACAATGGCGGTTTTAAGCTGGTCCCGAAACTTAACCGGAATAGCCAACCGCCCTTTTTGATCTACTGTATGGCGATATTCTCCAATAAACATAACAAAACAAAAGCTAATATCTTTTATTCTTTACCTACTCAAGCATGGAAAGTAGGTATATTTCTTAGTTTTTCCTTTAGATTTCTTAGTTTTTATTATTTTAGCCTGCGCCAAATCGAACGAAGTTCTGATTTAGGGCTAAAGTTTAGAATTATAGTTATCCCCACAATTCTCCACTTTTCACCACTCAAATAGTATTATAGGCTTAAAATATAAAAAAACAACCCCCTAGTTGAGGATTGACGGTGGATAAGTTACAAAATAATTATTAAAAATTATCAATACTTTAGTAATTTTCGGCTGGGAGTGATATTAGGCTGCTTACTATACTTAGGAATTGCCAAACTAATTTTTTTCCCTGAAACTAAATCAACTAATGGCCAAGAATGCTGCTTAGCCAAAAGATTGGCAAAAGTTAAAACAGTTCTAAGCGCACTAAAGCTAGGACCAACCTGGCTGACCGCCACTGCAGTTATTTTAATTTTCTGCTTTGATATTTTTTTAAAAAAAGAATCCCAGTTGGCTAGGAAAATTCGGCTTAAGGCGGCTCGAGGACCCAAAGGAATAATTTTTTCCAAACTCCCGACGGCCAACACCAGCTGTTGATACTCCAAACGGATAATTAACTTCATACTGCTCCGGCCGCCAGTTTATCAATCAGCACAATTTTTTTACCTTGCAAAATAGAATATAAAAATTTATCAGTTAATTTTTTACGGTCTAAAAATTCCGGCATGGTCAAGTAAGTATAGCGCAAATCCCGATCATAGCCTTTTTCTATTTCTTTAATAAATTTAGATAGATCATCTTTGCTAACCCGACCAATAATTAATAAGTCAGTGGCCACGTTGGGATCTTCAATAAATTTTCCGGTTAAGGCTAAATACTTAATGCCATCTAACTTTTGAGCCTTTTTAATAATCACCCGCTCCACCAATAGATGAGATTTGGTAATTAATAACCTGAACTCATTAAATAAAGGAAAATTAGTATCAACCGAATAATATCTTTTACCATCACGCTCTTGAGAAACCAATAAGCCAAGATTTTCCAAATTAGCCAATTCTCGCCGAACCGAATTCAAGTGCTCACTAATCAGCCGAGACAAATTACGAACATAAAACAGATCACTAGGGCGCTCCAAAAAAAGCCGCAATAGTTTTGCCCTGGTTTTTGAACCAAAAATTTGTTCAAGCATCCCGGTAGTAAAAATTAAATTTGAGACCAAACTTCTTCTTTGTGAGATATCAACTAGTCCAAACTAAACATTTATAGTATAATAACTTTATCCTTAATTGACAAGCATCTAAACTTCCTTATGCTCAAAACTGCTAGCTTGCAGTTATACAACTCTCATTACAGTCAACATACCGGCAGCACCTTGATTAACTTACCTTTTGTTGATAATCAAACCCTATCTGCTCTAGTTACCGTTGACAGCAATAGTGAATCTAGCCAAGAATTTGTTCAAAATTTTTTACAACTCCTCAAAGAGCTGTCTTTAGAATTAGAAATCAAAACCAGCAATCAGCCTTTAGAAAAATTACTGGGCGAATTAAACGCCCGGGTTCCCCGGCTACCCAAAGCTTCCCACTTTTTAACCCAACTTAACTGTGCCTTAGCCTGGCAAAACCAACCCGAAGTCCACTTTACGGCTTGCGGCCATATTAAAATTTTTTTAATCAAAGAAGCTGTTATCAAAGAAGTTCACCTAGAAAAAACCGAGGGTCAAATTTTTCAACAAATTTTGCAAGGCGAACTTCAAGAAAATGATAGTTTGCTCTTTACCACCTACAGCTTAATTGATTACGTTTCCCAAGAAAAAATTAAAAAAACCATCACGACCCTGCCTTTAACCGGCGCCATGGCTTATCTGGAAAATATCTTAAGCAAGGCCCCTCAAAAATCCTGTTTTTGGGCTTTAGCCATTAAAGCCACCGATCATGAAGTTAATACCCCCTCTATTAGCGCCTCTGTGCCTAAAATTGTTAGCCAACAGGCTCCATCCTCTATTGAAAAATTACTCTCTACCAAAAAAAATACGGCCGACATTTTAATTTCGCCAACTTTTGCTGAGTTTTCCAAAGAACAAGCTGGCCGGGTTTTTGAAAAAATCAATAAACATTATTGGCCAACTCTCTGGCGCTTATTTAAAGAAGGCTCTCATAATTACGGGATTATTCTTTGGCAAGGCCTTAAATTAATTATCAAATTGCTTAATCCAAAAAATTGGTCGGAATTTAACCAACAATGGAAAAAATTCTGGCACGAAGCCATTGGTCATTGGCAAAAATTAAGCCACTTACAAAAAATTGCGGTTTTTGTTTTAGTAATTATCCTAAGCGTCTTTATTCAAAACGTTAAATGGCAGGCCAGATTTCTAACCGTTAATAAAAATAGCGGCCAATGGGCGGAAAGAGCTCAAGATTTAGAAACCCGCTTAGCCAAAATAGAGGCGGCCTTAATTTATAATGACAAAAAGCAGGCCATAGATCTATTAGCCGGCGCCACTTCAACTTTAGATCAAGCGGTACCAGCCCAATGGCAAGCTAAATTCAATCAGCTAAAACAAAATATTGAATCTCTCCAATCCAGAATTTGGAAAATTAATTCAGTTAAAGAAAGTGTTTGGCTGGATCTCCAAAGCCTAAAACAACCCTTAACTCCCAGCCGGTTAATTGCCGCCTCTGATCAACGCGTTTACCTGATTGCCAAAGAAAAGCAGATGTATATTTTTGACACTGAAAATGGCGAACAAAAACCGCCAAAATTAAGTGAAAATTTTCCTTTTTTACCAGAATTAACCACGCCAATTAGCAAAACCAAGAGCTTTATTGGAATTACTAATGACAAAAAGGGCTATTTAGTTAATGATTATAGTTTTCAAATAATGAACTGGCCAACTACTCAGCTAGGATCTCCCCAAGCCCTGGCTTATTACAACAATAGAATTTATGTGGCCGACAATACCAATAAAATTTTCCGTTATTCCCTTAATGGCAAAAATGTAACCGAAGAAACCAGTTGGCTAAAAACGCCTCTGACTAACGGCGTTAAAGAATTTGGTGTTGATGGCGATCTTTACCTCTTAGATAATCAGGGTAATCTAATAAAATATAACCGCGGCCAAAAAGCTAATTGGAACCCCGATCCGCTGGACCTGCCCTTAACCAATGCCGAGTTATGGGTGGGGCAAAATTCCAGCCGCTTGTATTTGTTTGATTCAACAGCTGGCCGCTTAATTGTTTTGGAAAAATCCGGGCAATTGATTGGCCAAATTACCAACCCGCTTCTAACCAGTGCTTTGGATTGGACAATCTTGGAAAAAAACAATCTACTACTAATTACCACCAAAGATAAAATTTACTCTCTGCAGCTGCCTTAATCCGGCGCGACAAAACAACTTGAATAATATACAAATAGAGACGGGTTAAAACCCGTCTCTACGTTTTTGCCGACTTATTGTTACAATCCGATTTATTTTAAGGTAACGGTCGCGCCGGCTTCTTCCAATTTCTTTTTCATGGATTCAGCTTCTTCTTTACTAGCACCTTCTTTAACTACCTTAGGAGCGCCATCAACCAAATCTTTGGCTTCTTTTAAGCCCAACTGAGTAACTTCACGAACCGCTTTAATGACGTTGATTTTGTTTTCGCCAGTGGCGGTCAATTCAACGTTAAAAGCAGTCTTTTCTTCAGCGGCAGCAGCTGGAGCAGCGGCAGCAGCCATAGCGGCAACCGGAGCAGCCGCGGAAACACCAAAGTGATCTTCTAGAACCTTAACCAATTCAGAAAGGTCTAAGACTGATAACTTTTCAATCACGGAAACTAAATCTTTAAATTTAGCTGGAACTTCTTTTTTTTCTTCTGACATAATAAATTCTCCTTATTATTAATTATTTAGAACTGGCTGCGGATAAAACCTGAATCAAACCTCGCAAATTTCCGGATAAAACCTGAACAAATCCAGAAATCGGAGCATTGATAGTACCAACTAATTGGCCTAACAGTTGTTCCTTGGTTGGCAGGGTGGCCAAATTCTTGATTTGATCAGCGCTCAAATAAGCACCTTCTAAAATCCCGCCGCCGATATTAATGGCTTCGTGAGTTTTACGAAAGGCGTGCAATAACCGAGCTGGCGCCACTTGATCTTCATAGCCAAAGACTACTCCCAAGTTACCAGGTAAATTATCCGTTGGCACCTCAGGCCAGTCTTGGCTTTTGACTAATCGTTGGAACAAGCTTTTTTTAATAACCTGCATTTCCACCTGTTCGGTCCGCAAGGTGCGGCGAAGTTCTTGAGCTTCTTTTACGGTTAAACCCGCAAAGTTAGCCAGAACAACCACCTTGGCCTTTTTAGCTTTAGCTTCGGCCGCTTCCAATTCTTCGTGTTTTACACTTTTTAATTTTGGCATATTTTGGAAACTTCACAAAAAAAATAGATCTGTTTCCCACAGATCGACCTTGAATATTTAACAAAATAAGCAGAGATTACTTATTTCCTCGGTAGGCCCCGCTTTGAGCTTAATTTTCCTGGGGTTTCCAGGAAAAACCTACTGTCTGTGGAAGTGGCTATATAATAGCAGATCTTAGACATTTGTCAATAACCTTTACTTTGAAATTGACAAAAATAATAAATATGCTATGATTTAAAATTCTTTATTGAAATTAGGCCTTTTACAAACAACCAGTTAGGAGCATATCGTGATCGAATTGTTGGGAATTATCTCCGGCCTGCTCACCATACTGGTTTATGTCGTTTATCTCGACCAAACCCGTAAAGGAGCATCCACACCAAATCCAGCAACTTGGCTAATCTGGCTAACTGCGGGCGCGATCAACGTCTTCACCTACCTGCAACTACCAGAAATAAAAGGTGATTTATTTAAAGCAGCCGCCATCATCACCAGCAACAGCTGCATCGGCCTGTTTTTTATCTATTCACTGATTAAGGGAAAGTTCGCTAAATTGACCCGCATTGAAACAGTTGCCCTAATCGGCGCGGTTATTGTCGGGGTATTCTGGAAAACCAGCCAAGACCCTCGCAAAGCCAACCTACTGCTTCAAATAATTTACCTAATCTCCTTCTATCCGACCATTACCGGACTTCTTCGTAAGAAGATGAGAGAAGGTTGGTTAGCCTGGGCTATCGGCGCATCAGCTTACGTGTTCAGCACTGCCAGCATAGCCATTGATTTCAAAGGTGATTGGACGGCACTGGCCTACCCTATCGTCATTGGAATATGCGGCAATGGTTCAGTAGCCATCATCGCCTTCATTCAACATCAAGAGGAAATACGTGAACGAAAACAGCTATGAGTCGTTTCTTGAGTCTATGAAAAACATTCTCCAACAATTCAGGCGGACCCAAGAAACGATTGCTCACCAAGGGATTTGTCCCGAAGGAATAATTGGCCGGAAAGAAGGTTGCCTGTCAATCTCCTACCGCCATTGTCCTGAAGTGACCACACCCTTGGCTAAGTTCTCAGCCGCTGTCAGTGAAATCGTGCCAGCGCTAACCTACACGCAAAACCAACTCCAGACCACCATCACTCCGCTGGAACTGGTCAGCCACTTCATTTTCTCAACAACCAACCCAGTCCAAGCAAAAGCAGTAGAATGGCTTGGACAGATCGTGGAAGAGGCACTGGACAGTGTTGAGATGTCCGATATCTCAAAATGCAATATCTTCTTCGGCCGACCCATTGCCAATCGCGGCACAGTCATTGTGCCTGGCCGACCAAACCAAGAGCTATGGAAAATCTCTACGGCCATTCTCAAGGTTTTCAAACAACACCTGGGCTACGAACCGATTGGTTTCTGGGGAACGCATATGGTACTCAACCGATTCACCAATTCGGTGGCCGGCGACCAATTGGATTCGCTTATTCAATTACTGGCCAACGGACCAATTGTCTGCAACAGCCACCCGCAAGCCATTGAGGTTCTCAGCAACCAGATCAATGACGACGGCAGCTGGACCTGCCAAACCCACAAAAGGTTTCCCTTGCTAAAATAATCAATGGCAAGGCATCAACAACTTAAGAAGCCCGTCGCTTTCACCAGCTCCGGGCTCTTAAATTATTTTAAATATTGTCTTTTATTAACCAAATGCTCTTCATGAGTTTTGGCATAGATCGCCCGATTATCCGAAGTAGTTAGAAAATAATAATACGGATTGACTTTGGGATTAATCACTGCCAAAATCGCACTCAAGCTTGGGTTATTAATTGGACCAGGCGGCAAACCACGATACTTATAAGTGTTATAGGGGCTATCAATTTTAGTATCAGTTAATAACGGCTGCAAATGATTTTTGCCGGTAATATAATTAACCGTGGCATCGGACTGAAGACCAATTCCCGCCTTTAAACGTTTTAAAAAAATATCAGCTACCATCGCCCGATCTGCATCTGTTGCCACTTCTTTTTCCACAATAGAAGCCAAGGTAATAATCTCATAAATGGTTTTACCCTGGCGCTTAATTTCCGCTTGCAAATTAGAATCAACTTTTCGGCCAAAATTATCCAACATTTTTTTAACCAAAGCTTGAATAGTAAAAGGATCATTAATAAAATAGGTATCCGGAAACAAATAACCCTCTAACCCAACTTGGCTGGGTTTGTCGGCTAAAAATGAATACAATTTGGAATAATCTGTTAACGGTGGATCAGCCTTAACAGTCCGATAATCCACACCCGGAAAACCAACTACCTCTAATAATTCTTCGGTTTGAGCTAAACCACGGCCTTCTAACATTTGGCCCATTTGCCGAGCTGTCCAGCCTTCGGGAAAAGTTAATTTATTAATCCGGCTAGTCGGCTGATTAGTGAGTAAATCAGTTATTTCCAAGCCATTAAACGGGCGCGGTAGCTGATAATCACCGGCAATAAAAGAAGCGCCTAATTTTTTATACCAAACCCAGCTTTGCCAAATAAATTCTTGTCGGATTAATTTTTGGCTGAAAAGATTATGGGAAATTTCATGAACCCCAGCACCCTGACGAATCACAAAATTAGCTGGATATTGGCCAGAGTTTATGGGCGGCGCCAACAACTGATACAAAGACCAGATTATAACCACTGCCACAATCACAACTAAACTGGTAATGATTTGGAAAAAAAATTTTCCCATAGCTAAAGATACTTATGAAAACTATTATCTTTCTTAAGCAAAGTGATTAACTCTTTGACTCTAGCCGCGCTTTCTTTATGACAAATTAATAAAACATCCTTAGTATCCACAATCACGCTATCGGACACGCCCACGGTTGCAATTAATTTATCTTCTGAGGCGTAAATTAAATTTTTAGCTTTATCCACAGAAATTTGCAACGCCTTGGGCAAAATCTTTTGCTTTTCTAAAATCTGCCAAACTGCCTGCCAATTGCCCACATCCAACCAAGCAAATGAACCTGGTAAAACAATCAGATTATTAGCTTTTTCCATGATGGCATAGTCAATGGAAATTTTAGTTAATTTAAGAAAAAATTTAGAAATAAGCTTAGGATTTTTTACTATGGCATCAAGTTGAGTGGCATCTTGGGGTAAATTTTTACGATACAGTTCTTGCATTAAGCCACTTCTAAACACAAAAAAAGCTGGGTTCCATAAATATTTTCCAGAAGTTACATAACGTTTAGCCGTAGCCAGGGCTGGTTTTTCTGTAAATTGGCTGACCTTAAAATAATCCTGCCCCAAAACCACGCCCAATTTTCGCCCCAGCTTAATATAGCCAAAACCGGTTTCCGGATAATCCGGAGTTACGCCAATCAATACTAACTGGTTAGGATGTTTTTTAATTAACTCATTAGCTTGTTTAAGGGTTTTTTTATATTGAACTAAATCACCTACGTACTGATCGCTGTTGATGGTGATAATAGCCTCATCTTGGCCAAAACGCTTAGCAATGGTCCAAGTGGCCAAACCAATGGCCGGCGCCGTGTCTCGGGGCTCTGGCTCAACAATAAACTGATTCTGAGGCC
>JAPLWL010000019.1 GCA_026396635.1 Candidatus Komeilibacteria bacterium
AGCTAACTACGCCCCAGTTAATAGAACTGTATTATGATTCGTATAATCCAGAAGTGATTAATACGGAAAAAATCGTTGATCTTAATCAAATCTCTTTAGAATAAGTAATTTTTATGTTGGCTAAACCATTAACCCCGATTAATCAAGGTGCTGGGCCAGAAACTGCCGAGGAGCTCTTACGAGCCGAGCAAATTTATCGTAAGGGAGTTACTACGGTTTTGGATTTGATTGCCCCGGCCGCTTTCAAGGTGGAATCAAAATTTTTAGAACTAAATAGTCAATATTTAGCCACTTTATTTGTGGTTAATTATCCGCGTTATATTTCGGTAGGTTGGTTTAGTCCGGTTATTAATTACAATGCCACTTTAGACGTTTCCATGTTTTTTTACCCACTGGAATCATCAATTATTTTAAAACAGCTTAGAAAGAAAGTGGGTAATTTAGAGGCGCAGATTTCTACTGACACTGAAAAAGGCATGCCGCGTGATCCCTTGCGAGAAACGGCTTTGCACGACATTGAAGAATTACGGGATGACTTAACTCAGGGTACGGAAAAGTTTTTTCAATTTGCCCTTTACGTTACCATTTATGCCGACGGCAAAGAAGAGCTGGAAAAACAAGTGGCTCGGTTAGAGTCGTTGTTTGGTTCAAAATTAATTTATACCAAGCGAGCCTTTTTCCAAGCTGAGCAAGCTTTTAATTCGTCTTTGCCGCAATTTACTGATCAGTTGCAAATTAGTTTTAACATGAACTCTTCACCTATCGCCGCCTCTTTTCCATTTATTTCCACGGAGCTAACCAGTAATGATGGAATTTTGTATGGCATTAATCAGCATAATAATAGCTTGATTATTTTTGATCGTTTTTCTTTAACTAATCCTAATGAAATAGTTTTTGCTACTTCGGGCGCCGGTAAAAGTTATACTATTAAGCTGGAAATTTTACGTAGCTTGATGTTTGGTACGGAAGTCATGGTGATTGATCCGGAAAATGAGTATCGGCATCTGGCCGAAAGCGTGGGTGGCGCTTTTATTAATGTGTCTTTAAATTCGGAAAGCAAAATTAATCCGTTTGATTTGCCGCGCGGCGTGGGTGATGATTCCAAGCCGGCTAATATTATTCGGGAAGCCGTTATTACCATTAAAGGGTTGATCCGGGTAATGATTGGCGAACTCAGCCCTAAGGAAGATAATATTTTAGATGAAGCCTTGGTGCAAACCTATGCTAAAAAAGATATTAATTCGGATAGTGATTTAAGTCAGGTGGTGGTGCCAACCTTTTCTGATTTGGAAGATATTTTATCCGGCATGACCGGCGCTGAAGATTTGGTGTTAAAATTGCAAAAATATACTCGGGGTACTTTTGCCGGGTTGTTAAATAACCCCAGCAATATAGATGTTAATAATCAACTGGTGGTTTTTTCAGTGCGGGATTTGCAAGATGAATTAAAGCCGGTGGCTATCTACATGATTGTCAGTTATATTTGGAATATTGTCCGCTCCACTTTAAAGAAACGGATTTTGGTGGTGGATGAAGCTTGGTGGCTGATGATGCGAGAAGATAGTGCCAAGTTTATTTATGCTCTGGTTAAACGTTGCCGTAAATATTATTTGGGAGTAACCACTATTAGTCAGGATGTTAATGATTTTTTGCCCTCGGGCGTGGATATTAATAAAAAAACTTTTATGCTGACCAAGAGTGAGCGGTATATGTTGTTAGAGGCTAATGTGGGCGAGTGTTTATTTTTCGCTGGCAATAAGCACGTGGCGATGTTAGTTCGGGCTTCTTATGCCGAAGATCAGATTATTACTTCTGATCCGCGCCAGTTGTTAGAAATTGAGCAGGCTAAACGGGAATTTGCGGCTCAAGAGGCTGAAAATAATAAGCCAGGCTTATAATTATTTGGTAATTTTTATTTTATGTCTAAAAAAATAGTTTGGATTCTGATCATTGTCTTAGTGCTGATAGTTTTGGGTTTGGGCGGTTGGTGGTATTGGCAGAAAAATCAGCAGTTGCCATTTAATTTAAATCAGGTTATTAAAACCAAGCCTAAGGGCGGGATTGTTGATAAGGCTACTTCAACGGCTCCAGTAGCTTTGGGTTTGCCGGAAGATAAACGGACTTCCGAGGAAGTGATTTTGGATAATTTGACGCGTAATTTTGTAGAGCGAGCTGGGAGTTATTCTTTAACTAATTTGGCCGAAGCCAAACAAGCTTTAGCCTTTTTTAAAGTTAACTCAACTTTAATTAATAAGATTATCATTCCTTTGTCGGCTCCTTGGCAGGCGGTCGCTAGCCGGGTTTTAAAATTAGAAGTAGTGAAGGCCGAAGCTGGAGTTAAACAGTATAAAGTTACAGTGCAACGACAATATCTGGCGGTGGATCATGAAGCGGTCAATTATGCGACCATGGTGGTGGGCTTGCAGCGGGTCGGAGATAATTGGCAAATTAACCAAGCAACTTGGCAATAAATTTTAATTTTATGGATAGGACCAGAAGAATTTTATTAATTATCGGCTTAATAGTAGTAGTGGTCGGCGTCACGGCTTTAATTTATTTTTTCTTTTTTAAAAGTGAAACGCCAGCGCTGACTCCAGTTGGTCCAGGCGTTTCAATCACTCCGGGCGGTTTGCCGCAAATTGGCGGAGCTACGGGTGAGCCAACCAGTCAAACCGAAGCTGGCCGGTTACAAGGTGTTGTCCGTCAGCCAGCCGCCGGTACCAAGCCAGCCGCTATAGCCAACGGCGCTTTAACCGATATTCAGGCAGTGACTAATAATAGTGTAGTTGAGCCGCAACTTAATTCAGCTGGACAGCTGGTTTATTATGACAAGGGCAGTAATTATTTTTATCGGCTAACGGCCAAGGGCGCGGAGCGGCTGAGTGATCAGGCTTTTTACGGTGCGACTAAAATTACTTGGTCCTCTAGCGGAGACAAAGCGGTGATTTATTATCCGGATGATAGTAAAATTATTTATGATTTTAATAAGCAGCAGCAATACTCTGTGCCTAAAGTATTTTCTGAAATTCAGTTTGCCAAAGATGGCGATCATTTAGCGGCTAAGCAAATTACTAAAGATCCTAATCAAAATTGGCTAGTAGTTTTTTCTCCGGACGGTAAAATAATGAAAGGAGTGGAGCGGTTAGGGGAGTACGGTAGCCGGGTGACGGTTAATTGGTCGGCTGATAATCAGGTGGTAGCCTTTTTGCAGGAAGGCCGGGGAGCTAGCGGCGCCGAGATTTTTCCAGTTGGCCAGAATAAAGAAAATTTTGCTTCTTTTATGGTGCCGGGCTTTGGCTTTGAATCTTTATGGGCACCCAGCGGCAATACCTTTTTATTTAGTTCTAGTTTAGCCGAAAATGGTTTTCGGCCCAATTTGTATATCGGGCGGGGTCTGGCCGATAATCCGGGTAGTTCTCAAACTGATTTAGGCCTGCAAACTACGCCAGACAAATGTACCTTTAATGCGGTCGGAGATGTTGCTTATTGCGCGGTGCCGGAAAACTTGCCGGCAGTTTCTGGTCCATTCCCTCAATTGGCCAAAGGTCTACAACATGATTTTTATAGAATTGATTTAAATAGCGGACAAATTCGGCTGCTGGGCCAACCATTTTTTACTATTGAAGGCACGCCGCAATCAGTTGATGTGGGACGAGTTTTAATTAGCCCGGATGAGAGCGAACTTTATTTTACCAATCAATCAACTGGTCGGATTTATAAAATGCGCTTACGTTAATTATGATTATTAGAAATAAAACGTTATTAGGAGCTTTGGGGTTATTTGTGGTGGTGGTGGGATTGTTAATTGCTCGGGAAATTAGTTTAAATATTCAGTATCGCAATAATGCTCAAATTATTAATCAGTCCAGGTTGAGCGAAGAAACGGCTAATGTGCCACTCCAGCCAATACTTAGGTCTACGGATCCAATAATTGGTCAAGGTGCTAAACAACTATTCTTTTTTGGAGATTTTACCTGTTCGGCTTGCAAGGCTCAATGGCAGTTATTGCGGGCCAAACAGCAGGCTCAGCCCAAAAGCTTAACTATTATTTGGAAGGATACTATTGATCTGAGTAATTCAGAAAGTTTGGCGGCGGCGGTGGCGGCTCGTTGCAGTGGTAAAGATTTTGGCCGGGCGGCCGATGAACTTTTTAAACAAAATGATCAATTAAGCGCAGCTCGTTATCAACAAATTGCCAAGGATCTTGGTTTGAATCAGGCGTCGTTTGTTGATTGTCAAAAAAATCCCAGCCCCACCAGTTTGATTCAGGAAGATGTTCAAGAAGCCATTGCTTTGGGCTTAAGCCAGAGTCCAACGGTTTATTTTAACAATCGGTGGTATGTTGGTGGCTTAACTGAAATAGAACTATCAAATTTATAAATTAAAATTATATGGCCAAAATTAAGTGGTTATTTCCCAAAGTTTTATTAATAATCTATTTGTTATTTTTAGGTTTTTTGGTTATAAGTCCAACGCCTAGCCAGGCCTTGAATATTGTAGATAAAGAGGCGCAGAAAAAGGCTGAGGCTAATACTAATAATAGCCCGCTTAATTTTGTGCCCAATATTGATATTCCGGGCAGTACTGGTTTTTATCGCGGGGTTAGTACAACGGCGGGCGCTGGTACGGTTTCTTTGTTGGGTCAATATATTAAATCTATTTATCGGTTTTTTGTGGGCGTGGCCGCTATTATTGCCACTTTTATGATTGTTTTGGGCGGTTTTATGTGGTTGGTTTCTGGCGGCGGCGAAAATGTAAAAAAGGGCAAAGAATTTATTATTGGCGCGCTCTCCGGATTGGTTTTAGTTTTGGGTTCTTATGTTTTTTTGGTAATTTTAAATCCTAATTTAATAAAATTAGACCTGGCTGTGCCGGATGTTAAGCCATTTGCCCCAGGGGTAACAGATATCTGTAGTGAAGCTAATGGCAATGAAAGCGTTTTTCAGGTTTATGGTGATTTATCTTGTTTGAGCTCAGGAACCTGTCCTGGCTATGAAGGGGCTAGGGCGAGTTTTAGTGGGGTTGAATTAGAGAGCGTTCACCCTGGTTTAAAAGAGCCGGTGTTAGAGGCAGTTAAGACATTAACCAGCGGTATTAGTGGCCGGCATTATACAGTAACTATTAAATCGGCTCGCCGCAGTTGGGATAATCAAGACGCTTTGTATCAGTGTTATGATACAAAAACAAAAACCGGAACTTGCCCGTCTGATTGTGATAATCATTGTGTTTTGGCGGCACAAGCCAAATGCACAGCTGAACACATTCGCGGAGTAGCCGTTGACCTGTGTATTACCAGAAATCCTCAGGAAGTGCCAAATGATACGCCGGATCTTTGCAAAAATATGGATGTTGAACAGTCGGCCGCTGCTTTAGAGACAAGTTTTAGCGGCAAACCGGAGTATATTAATGCGATTAAAGATTTAACGAAAGCCACGGAAGACGCCGGGTTAGATGGTATTTCTCAAGAGTGGTGGCACTATCAGAAGGAAGGCTTATCAAGTCCGGCTGTTGCTCCTGGCGGTACGCCGGCACCTGAAGGCCGGCTTCACCCAACTGATCCTCTGCCATAATTTTGATTAGTAGTTAATTATTTTGCATGAAAACGGCATTGGTTTATATTTGTAAAGCTTGCCAAGGTCAAGCTCCTAAGTGGTCCGGCAAATGCCCGGGCTGCGGCGCTTGGGATACTTTAATTGAGCAAAAAGTTAGTCAGGTAAAAAAATTAGCCGTTGAAAAAAAGTTGCTTCAAGAAAGCTTGGAGCCACTGGATTTGGCTCAAATTGAGACTAAGGAATTAAATCGTTACCAGTTGTCTTTAGATTCGGTTAACCGGGTTTTTGGCGGTGGTTTGGTGGCCGGCAGCGTGGTTTTGTTGGGTGGTGATCCAGGGGTGGGTAAGTCTACTTTAGCTTTGCAATTATTATTAGATTTAAGTAAGCAGCATCAAACTTTGTATATTTCCGGGGAAGAATCAGCCCTGCAAGTTAAGCATCACTTTGCCCGCCTTGACTCTCACCTCGCGGTGGAGCGAGTGGCGAGGCAGGCCCGGCTGGGTTCTGGCCAAAATCATTTTCCTTTTTTAAATGAAACTTCTTTAGCAGCTATTGAAGCAACTTTAATTAAAGAACGGCCAGAAGTGGTGGTAATTGATTCTATCCAAACCCTACTGGATGAAGAAAGTTCGGGTGAAGCCGGTGGTTTAAGCCAGGTTCGTACGGCTTGTGTAAAGTTATTAGCCATTGCTAAAAGATATGATATTAGTATTGTTTTAATTGGTCATGTTACCAAAGATGGATCGGTCGCCGGTCCTAAAGCTTTGGAACATTTAGTAGACGCGGTTTTGTACTTGGAAGGCGATCATTTGCGGCAATATCGGGTGCTTAAGGCAGTTAAGAATCGATTTGGCGCTTTGGGTGAAGTAGCAGTTTTAAGTTTAGCTGCTAGCGGCTTTATTGAAGTAAAAAATCCGGCCGGGGTGTTTTTGCCGGAGGATTTAAAGTTGCCACCGGGCAGTGCCATTGTACCGGCCGTGTTTGGCTCGCAAATATTTTTGGTGGTGATTGAAGTTTTATTAAGCAAAACTATTGGTTCGTATCCTAAGCATATGGCCGTTGGTTTGGAAACTAAAAAGTTGGAATTGGTTTTAGCTATTTTAGCCAAATACCTCAAAGTTAATATTGGCAATTATGATGTTTATGTTAAAGTGGCTGGTGATTTATTTTTAGAAGATAACGCTTTTGAATTAGGTTTGGCCGCGGCAATTTTGTCGGCTTATCATGAAAAAGAATTACCAGCGGCGGCCGCGGTGTTTGGTGAGTTGTCCTTAACCGGGGAAGTGCGACCGGTTAGTAAGACCAAAGAGCGATTAACAGCAGCTAAATCTTTTGGTTTTAAAACAATTTATTTACCACCTTTACCTAGTAAAGTTAATTCAGAGTTAAAGTTAGTTGAATGTAAATCAGTTTATCAATTGGCTGAAGTTTTTAAATAAAAGATAAATTGAAGA
>JAPLWL010000074.1:0-1262 GCA_026396635.1 Candidatus Komeilibacteria bacterium
TCTTGACACAGCCTTAATTAAATGATAGATTGTAATATCTTTTGATCATTTTTATGTTAGCCCCGGTTTTTAGGTAATTTATTAAAGTTAACTAAAAACTGGGGCTTAATAGTCACAGAAAAACAATCATCATGTTCTGTAAGCAGAACAGAGTCAAAAATAATTTTCATTTGAAGGATCTCCCATGGGAGCCTACGGTTATAGAGATTATTGCACTTGCGATGAGTGCTGTGCCATAAGAGAGGGTAAAATATTGCTCTCTAGGCGGAGTGAGGAAACTGGGTTTTCCAAGATGAGCCTCAAGCCGCTGGAAGTGGGCACAAGGGTATTGGCCGGAGCAGCCACTTTGGGGATGAGCGAAGTGGCTTTGCGTTTTCTCAAGAAGAGGGGCTGGTAAACGCTCAACAACACATAGAGAAGGGGAGGTTGATTCACATGAGTTGACCTCCTTTTTCGTTGGCGAGGAAAAATTTTTATGCTATGATTGGCGTACTTATGTATGATAGAATTTGTTTTAAAATCAATTAATCAATCAACTGTTAGTCAGATTGATTATGTCAAAGAATTAAACCCAGAGCAGCTTGCGGTAGTGACTACGGCCGAGGGTCCGTGTTTAGTGTTGGCTGGAGCCGGTAGCGGTAAAACCAGAACCATTGTTTATCGGGTAGCTTATTTGTTGGAACACGGCGTAGCCCCAGAAGAAATCATGCTGGTAACTTTTACCAACAAAGCTACCAGAGAAATGCTGAGGCGAGTAGAAGAGCTTCTTGGTTATTGGCCAGAAGGTTTAGTTGGTGGCACTTTTCATAGCTTAGCTAATAGATTTTTGCGTAAGTTTGCTGCAGTGTTAGGCAGAGAAAATAATTTTACTATTTTAGATGAAGATGACGCCCAAAGTTTATTGAAAAAAATTATTAAAGAAGAGCATTTTGCGGGGGTAGGTGAACGGTTTCCTAGTCCGGCGGTTATTTCTAATATTATTAGTTATGCGGTCAATGCTCAAAAAGATTTAGCCGAAGTGGTTTTTGACAAGCATCCGCAGTGGGGAAAATTTTTAAACTCCCTGAATGAAATTGCTAAAATTTATCAAACCAAAAAACAGGCTGGCAATTTAATGGATTTTGATGACCTGCTTTATTATTGGTGGCGGTTATTAGCCGAACATGAACAGGTTCGGGCTCATTTATCCGGTCAATTTAGATATATTTTAGTGGATGAGTACCAGGATGTGAATGTGATTCAGGCCAGTATTGTTAATTTGT
>JAPLWL010000074.1:1351-39885 GCA_026396635.1 Candidatus Komeilibacteria bacterium
CCAAGACTCACGGTAATGTTTTGGTGGTAGGGGATGATGCTCAGAGTATTTATTCTTTTCGGGCGGCGGATATTTCTCATATTTTAAATTTTCCCCGTGAGCATAGTGGCGCTAAAATTTTTAAAATAGAAACCAATTACCGGTCTACTCAGCCGATTTTAGAACTAGCCAATGAAGTGATTGCTCATAATGTGGAGCAATTTAAAAAAAAGTTAGTTAGTCCAAAAAAATCGGAAATTTTACCTAAGTTGGTACCGGCCAGAACCGGGCGGCAGGAAGCGCAGTTTATTGTGCAAATGATTTTGCAGCTAATACAAACCGGCGAGCGGCAATTATCGGAAATGGCGGTGCTGTTTCGGGCGGCCTTTCATTCGCAAATGTTGGAATTGGAATTAGCCAAAGCCAATATTCCCTATGATTACCGCGGCGGTACCCGCTTTTTTGCCCGAGCTCATATTAAAGATGTTTTGGCTTTTTTAAAAATTATTCATAATGTTCATGATGAAGTAGCCTGGAGCCGGATTTTATCTTTGCAGCCAGGCATTGGCCCGGCTACCATTAAAGATTTGTGGCAAGAGATCCAACGGTCGCCGGATTTGCCAACAGTTTTGGCTAGAAGCTATTCATTGGGTGCCAAGGCCGGAGCTAGCTGGAAAAATTTAGCTAAGTTTTTAAGCCAGTTGGTTGGACTTAATAGTTTGTTGCCGGCTGAGTTGATGAATAAAGTTTTAGCTTCGGATTACCGGGATTATTTAGAAGCCGAATATCCGGATTTTAAAGATCGGCTACAAGATTTGGAAGGCTTGGTGGAATTTGCCGGGACGTATGATACTTTAGAAAAGTTTTTAGCTGAAGTCACCTTGGAAGAAATGTTTTCCATGAAGGCCAATCAGGAGGCGGCTTTAGAAACCGACCGCTTGGTTTTGTCTACCATTCATCAAGCCAAGGGTTTGGAGTGGCCAGTGGTGTTTGTACTGCATTTAACCGAAGCTCATTTTCCAAATCCCCGGGCACTCAAAGAAGAAAATGGTTTGGAAGAAGAACGTCGTTTATTTTACGTGGCCATTACTCGGGCTGCGGATTTGTTATTTTTAACTTATCCGCAAACTTCAGCGGATTTTAATTTATGGTATCAGCCCAGCCCGTTTTTACAGGAAGTTGATTTTGATTTGTTTGAAGAAATTCAGTTAGTGACGGATAATCCCGGCTTTAAGCAAAATATTTCAGATAATACTGCCTCTTTTTTACGAGACGATACGGAAAGAGTTATTAGTTTAGATAGCGGGTCAGATTTTAAGCCAAAACGGCCAAAAAGTTTTTTGCCAGAAATTGACGAATTATAAAATAATGCGCCCCGACTTTCATCGGGGCGCAATGCAGAATTTTTTGTGATTGATAGGTGATCACTATTGTGAGTTTAAGTTTTTGCCGTGGCTTCGCCGGGAAGGTTTTTTACCCGCCAGAAGGCCAATAGTAAAGCCCAAAGACCCAAAGTGGATACGATCAACCAGGAAATGCCTGACATTGGGGCAAAGAATTTTCCCAACCAGAGCCAGGCTACGGTAGTGGCTAATCCCCAGAGAATGTGCTGGAGATGTTTGGTGGTTCTGTAGAACCATTGGAACAATATGATCACCAAAAAGATTGCTGGCTCCAGAACCTTTAAGAGCGAATGAGTATCGATTTTGCAAATCAAAGTTGTTCCAAGAGTCAACCAGAATCCCCCAAAGGTGAAGATGATCACGGCAGCCTCGGTTTTGCCACGGTTCATTACGTAAATAAGGCCAGCCACATGGCCAAGAGCCGGGAAAAACAGAATGGCCAGTCCAGCTGCCACTGGCGGTATGGTTTCGGTGATTAGGCCTGCAAAAATGGCGCAGGCATAGGCAATGGCCACCAACACAAGAGCCACAGAATCAAATTGCGGCTGTTTGGGTTCTACTGCATTGTCCGACACGATTCCTCCTGATGATTTTTGGCCTTGAGGCCAGTGTGCAATTATAGAGTTGTTCTGTTTTTTTGTTATCTTACGCTTAATTTAAAAAACGTCAAGATTGATATTGCGTATAAATAAAACGGCCGGAGAGGGCGCCCTGGTTCTGCTTGTGCAGAGTGGGCGCCCTTCCGGACTGGTTCCATGCGGGGCTTAGCTAGATAAACCCCGAGTGCAAGTTGGATCTACTGCTGGCCATCGAATCGGTGTCGCAACCCATGATCCTGACGAATGGGGGTGCGATGGGCGCCAAGAGTGATCTTCCTTTCTGACCTTTGGGGCCAGGTTTCAAAGTTATGACGGTTTTGTAATGGATGACCGCCGTCTTGTAATAGTTGGCAAGAGCGAGAACTCTGCCAAGCGGCCCGAACTAGATTTTACATTCGGGCGGACCGGGAATCGACTGAAGATGTGTTCGTGTTTTTACCGCCTCCTCTTGTTAAACTAACATTAAGCGAGGGGTCACAATGTGATGCGCTCTTTCTGACCCAGAGTGGGTCAAATTGAGGTTGGTGAGGACGGTTTATTGGCCGTCTTTTTGTTATCCAGACACGCCCTGGACTTATTATTATCCTATCAATAGCCTGATTTAGTGTCAATGAATAAAGTGGATAAATAATGAGGTTTTAATTGGCTAAAATCAAGAAGCGCGTCCAACCCTGGGTAGGTTGAACGCGCCTTTGATGTTGTCAGAGCTGGGTTTGTTATCAGTTGGAAGCTGGCGAAGTTGTTGGTTCGTTGCTTAGCCAGCGAATGATTACGGGCAATTGCCTCAGACTCCAGCGCAAGGTATAGCCGATCAGTCCGCCGCTCAATAAGACTAGCGACCAGCCGATAGCCACTGGCAGGAAATAGACCACGCCGAAGGCTAAGGAGTAGCCGATCCAGATGACTGGCATCATACTTAGGAGGCCAGTCAAGTCTTCCGTAAATCCACTCAGGTCATCATCGTGGTCGCTGTTGAGCAGGCCGATGATGAAGCCGGCGCCAAACATTGTTATCAGCGACATCAGGCAGACCTGGGTTGCCGGCGGCAGGTTGAGCCAGAAGTTTGGGGCAGCAATCATGGAAGGCATTAGAATGAACAAGACCATTGCTGTTGCGACAATGTAGATTGCCAAACAGATGAGATATATTACCAAGGTGTCTTTCATCTGATTGGAAGAATCGTGCCTTTGTTCAATCTTGGTTGAAGCATACAGGGCCAGAGCCGCAATTGGTGCCAATAGCAGATCATACCACCGCGATACGGTCAATGGCAGTTGCCAGTTGAAGAGATTGGTGGTAGCCGGCACGTGTCCGGTTAAAAGCCGGATGGCTGTCCAGATTATGGCGATCAGGAAAGCGAACAAGACAGTTTGCCTTTTGATCATGATAAAATCTGGATGCTTGAAGAAACGAAGCATTGATTACCTCATTGTTTGAGTTGTGGCGTGCAGTTTGAGCAGGACAAATTGCGGAATTAACCTAATTTAATAGGAAGGAATGGTTATTGTCAAGAATGGTTAGATGGGCTCTGGTTAAGTGAATTTTTTTTTGGTATACTGCTTGCGCTATGAAAGATATTTTAGTTTTTGATTTGGAAACCAAAAAGAGTTTTGATGAGATTGGCGGTCAACAGAATTTTGGCTTGCTGGGGGTTTCGGTTTGCGGCGTTTATTCTTATAACCGTCAGGAATATCGGGGTTTTAGAGAAGAAGAATTTGCCGAAATGAAAACCTGGTTTGATGATTGTCAGTTGCTTATTGGTTTTAATAGCAAACATTTTGACATTCCAGTATTACAGCCGTATTTTCCGGATTTTGATTTAACTAAAATTCCGCATTTGGATATTTTGGAAGAAATTCATAAAGCACTTAATCATCGGTTAAAGTTGGACAGCGTGGCCCTGAGTACTTTGGGGGAAGGCAAATCTGGTACTGGCCTAGACGCGCTCTGGTATTTTAAAAACAATCAGTGGGAGCCACTTATTAAGTATTGCTTGGATGATGTGAGAGTAACCAGGGATGTTTATGAATATGGCCAGAATCACGGGGTGTTGTGGTATGAAGGCGGCGGCCGTAAAGATGCCATTAAGATCAGTTGGGGCCAGGGTGAGACCGTGGCTCAAAAAATCCAAGCCGCTTTTACCGCCGGCCAGCAGGTGGAGATTGATTATCTAAAGACTGATTTTGGCCCGCGCCAAAATTTGGTGATTGATATTAGGTCTTTAAAAAATGGCCAGGTGCAAGTTTTAATTCCGCCCGAGCCAACAATGCGGGTGTTGAGTATGGATAAAATTATGTCAGTTAAGACCGTAGGTCAGCAGGCCAATTGGCAAAACAAACTTTTTTAGTTACAATAAAGAGGTGAGTATGGAAAAACTCTTTTTAATAGTTTTATTAGTGGCCGTTATTGCGGTTGGCTTTGTTGCTCGGCCGCAAACTTCCGGTTCAATTCAGTTGACCCAGGCTAATTTACATCAAACAGTAGATCGAGACGTTTCTTTTTAAGAGTTGATTTGAGGGTAGAGTGGAAATTGTTCTAAGAGACCAGCAATCTCTTTTTTTATTTGGTCGTGTTTGGCGGCGTCAGTAGGATTTTTTAAAATTTGGCAAAACCACTCACCAACTAATTTTATCTCAGTCTCTTTAAGGCCGCGGGTAGTTAAAGCCGCCGTGCCCAGGCGAATACCGGAAGGATCCATGGGACTACGCGTATCAAAAGGAATAGCATTTTTATTAACGTAAATTTCGCAACTGGCCAGCAAGTTTTCCGCTTCTTTGCCGGACAGGTTTACAGCGGTCACGTCAACTAGGAGCAGGTGATTATCAGTGCCGCCGGAAATTAAGCGCAAGCCATTTTGTAAAAAGATAGTTTCTAAAATTTTGGCATTGGTAATAATTTGTTGCTGATAGGCGGCAAAGCTGGGTTGCAGGGCTTCTTGTAAGGCTACGGCTTTGGCTAAAATAATATGTTCTAGGGGCCCGCCTTGAATGCCAGGAAAAACCGCTGAATCAATTTTTTGGGCTAGATTTTTTTTATCTTCTAGGTGCAAGCGATCTTGGGTTTTGCAAAAGATCATAGCACCGCGCGGTCCGCGTAAAGTTTTATGAGTAGTGGTGGTAACAATATCGGCGACCGGAATTGGATCAGGATGAAGTTTGGCAGCGACCAGTCCGGCAATGTGCGCCATGTCTACCATTAAGTAGGCGCCAACTTCGTCAGAAATGGCTTTAAATTTTACAAAATCAATTTGACGTGGATAAGCCGAAGCGCCGGCTACAATTACTTTAGGTTTGTGTTCCTTGGCCAAAGCTTTAACTTCATCAAAATCAATTTGTTCGCTTTCTTTACTGACGCCGTAGTGGATAAAGTGGTAAATTTTTCCGGAAGAACTAATGGGGTGGCCATGAGTTAAGTGGCCGCCGCAAGCTAGACTCATGCCTAAAACCGTATCACCGGGGTTAAGAGTGGCTAAATAGGCGGCTTGGTTGGCTTGGGAGCCGGAATGGGGCTGAACATTGGTGTGTTCAGCGCCGAATAATTGAGCAGCTCGGGCAATAGCCAAATTTTCGGCTTGGTCAATAAACTGATTGCCGCCATAATAGCGTTTACCCGGGTAGCCTTCGGCATATTTATTGGTTAGGACGGTTGAGGCTGCTTCTAAAACCGCCAGGGAAACAAAGTTTTCTGAAGCAATCATTTCCAAGCCGTTTCTTTGCCGGCTTAGCTCAGCTTGGGCAATTTCCCAGGCCGTCAAATCTTGTTGTTTGAGGGTGTCTAACATACCAATTATGGTACGGGAAAATTGTTTGACTGTCAAAGCTAAAAATTATTTACATTTTTTCATCGGCGAGCTAAAATAATCCAGTCATATGATCAAAAAGTTTATTAAATCAAAATTGATAAAAAGGGATAAATATAGAAGTTCCCGCGGCGGCGATGCACGGCGATTAGATATGTTTTGTGTCCAATGCCAAGCTTTTGTTTTGACTTACCAAAAAGACGGTCATGGCAGTTTGCTGCGGTTATATTTTGACAGGATTTTGGCGCCGACGGCTTTATTAAACTTGGAAAAACAAACAGACTTGACTGGCAAGCCATTGACCTGCTTGCAATGTGGTGCAATTCTGGCCATGCCTTATATCTATGAAAAAGAACAGCGGCCAGCTTTTCGGATTATTCAAGCCACTATCATTAAAAGGTTGAAAAAGTAGCCTTGTTTTTTGCTTTTAAAATAAGGTATAGTATATAGGCAAAAGAAAAGCGATTTATAAAATTATTTTATGGTCATTCCTGCGCCGCGCCCGCCAAAGCTACGCTTGGCGTTGCGGGCGGGAAAGCAGGAATCTAGAAAAATGATTTTATGCACAAGACTGGATTCCCGCCTACGCGGGAATGACCAGAGGTGAGCGTTTATTATTTTAAGAGTGGTTTAATCCGCGTTATCAGTGATTTATATTATGAATGAAGCAATTTTTAAAGCCTATGATATTCGGGGGATTTACCCCACCGACATCAACGAAGAAGATGTCTATAAAATTGGCCGGGCTTATGCCCAGTTTTTAAGCCAGGAAAACTCTGATAAAGAGCTGACCGTAGTAGTAGCCCAGGATATGCGGCTGTCCAGCCCGGCTTTGACTAATCAATTAATTAAAGCTTTGACTGACGGTGGTTTAAATATAATTGATATCGGCTTAGCTTCTACGCCAACTTTTTATTTGGCAGTTGGTTATTTTAAAGTTGATGGCGGCATTCAGGTTTCGGCCTCTCATAATCCAAAAGAATATAATGGGCTAAAAATGGTTAGAGCGCGCGGTGTGCCGATTAGTGGAGCCACCGGCATTGAGGAAATTAAAAAATTGGCTTTAGCCAACCAATTTACTTTAGCCACAACTAAGGGACGAGTTAGTAAAAAAGAGATGGTTACGCCAGAATTAATTGCTGAACTAAAAAAAGATTTACCCTTGTCTACTATTAAGCCATTAAAAGTTGTAGTTGATCCGGCTAATGGTATGGGCATTTTGGATTTGCCAGAAATTTTGGGCCACACTGCGGTGACCATGATCCCGTTGAATTTTACTTTAGATGGCACGTTTCCGGCTCATGAAGCTGATCCGTTAAAAGAAAAAAATTTGGTTCAATTACAACAAGCGGTCTTGGCCCAGCAAGCGGATTTAGGCATTGCCGTAGATGGTGATGGCGATCGGATTTTTTTTGTAGACAATCTTGGTCAGGCCGTGCCCCAGGCCATTATCCGGGGCATTATGGCGCAAATTGCCATTGCCGAACCTCCGGGTGCCACGGTTCGTTATGATATTCGTCCAGGACGTATTCGTCCAGGACGCATTACCAAAGATATGATTGAAGCCGTGGGTGGCATCGCCCAGGTTACTCGGGTAGGGCACTCATTAATTCAAGAGCAGATGATTATGTTGGACTCGGTTTTTAGTGGTGAATCTTCCGGCCATTTTTTCTATAAAACTGATTATGGTAGTTTTGAAGTGCCAACTTGGTTGATTTTGAAATTTTTATTGTGGCTGTCTGAGCAAAATAAAACTTTGGCCACCGCGGTTGAGCCGTATAAAAAGTATTTTAATTCCGGAGAGATTAATTCTTTGGTGACTGATGCTAAAGCTAAAATTGCCGAAGTGGCCAAACAATTTTCAGACGGACAAATTTCTTATTTGGATGGTGTGACCGTGGAATACCCGACCTGGTGGTTTAATCTTAGATCTTCTAATACTGAGCCGGCTCTCCGGTTAACTTTGGAAGCGACTAATGAAGAATTGATGAGAGAAAAGACTGAACAATTATTAAAGATTATTAGAAGTTAATTATTAATTGTCATTCCCGCGCAATATGATTGGTGTTTTTGACTCAGGTTTTGGAGGGTTGACTGTATTAAAGGAAATTTTAAAAAAATTACCTCAGTATTCTTATGTTTATTTAGGTGATAATGCTCGAGCGCCTTATGGTGCCAGAAGCCAAGAAGTTATTTACCGGTATACCAAAGAAGCAGTAGACTATTTGTTTAAGAGCGGGTGTCAGTTGGTGATTTTAGCTTGCAATACGGCTTCAGCCGAAAGTCTGCGGCGCTTGCAGCAAGAATATCTGCCCCAGGCCTATCCAGGTAAATCAGCCACTGATCCGGCCCGGCGGATTTTAGGCGTGGTGATTCCTTTGGCCCAAGAAGCCGCCAAATTAAGCAAAGCTAAAAGAGTCGGGGTGATTGGCACGGAAGGTACAATAGCTTCTGGTACTTACGTCAGGGAAATTAAAAAAATAGATTCTCAAATTAAAGTTTTTCAACAAGCCTGCTCATTACTAGTGCCCTTAATTGAGGCGGGTTGGCAAAAGCGAGTAGAAACTAAAATGATTTTAAAAAAATATTTACGTAATTTAAAAAGCCAACAATTGGATTTGCTGATTTTGGGTTGTACCCATTACCCGGTTTTATTAAAAGAGGTTCGGCGAATTATGGGCAAAAGAGTCTTAGTGCCTAATCCGGGAGAAGTTGTAGCTAATCGGTTGGTTGAGTATTTAAAAAATCATTCAGAGATTGAAGGTCAGTTAGAAAAGACTGGCGGGCGTTGCTATTTGACTACAGACCAGACAGAAAAGTTTTCAATTTTAGGTAGCTTCTTTTTGGGTCATCAGATTCAAGCAGAAAAAATTGTTTTATAATAGGAGCTAGAAACTCGAAACCCCGCCTCAAGTGCAGATCAGCTAAGCTGGTTGCAGTCGAGAGGCGGGGTTTATGATTGAATGTTGGCAATGAGTCTTTCCGCAATTTGGCGGTAGGTATCTGCGGAAGCATCAAGCGCGTAGAGATCGGACAAGTCAATTGGTTGCCCAATGGTGACTGTAATTTTTTGGCCGAGGCTAGAAAAAATTCGTTGGCAGGAAAGTTTGATTTTTTCTAACAGGCCTTTGGTCTGGCTAATTTTCCGGCCATTCCAAACCGGCAAACCAGCTATCAGGACCGGAATGACTGTCGGCTTGGCTTCATAAATCAACTTGCCGAGCAAGACTGGTGGCCGACGCTTGACTTCGCTATCTACCTGTAGGCCAGACTCTGGAAATATAGACACCCGACCACCTTGCTCTAAGACTGATTTAATTAGTTGGTGGCCTTCTTTGGGCGCTGTCCGGCGAATGGGCAAACAGTGGGCGTGAAGCGCCAGCCATTTGATGGTCGGGTTTTTCAGCCACTCTTCTGCTGGGCAATGCCAGATGGCCGAGCTTGGTTGAAAAAGTATTCTCCACCAATGGTCTACGGTGCAGCCGAGCAGAAAGCTGTCGCCGGGACCATGGTGTTTAGAGATTAGGATCGAGCCTTTTTTAGCTTTAGGTAATTGCCCGATAACCGTCACTCTATGACCGCCCCTCCAATAGAGGGCGCTTTTGAAGCAGGTTGTGTTCAGAACCGCCCAAGTTAACAGCCTATTAGTAAGGTCTTTCATCTCAAAATCCTATAGATATGAAAGTTGATGATACGAACAACGAACTAGACAGGTTATTTAATAATATATTAAAGAAAAAGTCAATAGCTATTAAAAACAACCGAGGAATTTCTCCCCGGTTGCAATATACCGTTTTTATATTAGACCAATTTTCTTTTTTATTTCAGCTAGGTTTTTATCAGCAATTTTAGCTACTCGTTTACCATTATCAGTTAGAGTTTTTAGAACTGCTTTGGGATTTTTAGAGAGCCTTGTTCGCGCAGCCCAAAATGGTTTTAAGAAATTTACTACACTATCAGCCACGGCGTTTTTAAGTTCAGAATATTTGATTGTTTTGTCGTTATATTGAGTCAGGAGTTTAGTCTGAACTTTTTTATCACCCAAAAGTTCTAATAAGAAGAAAAGATTTTTTACGCCTTCAGACATTTGACCATCCATTTGTGGTCCGCTATCAGTGACAGCCCGACTCACTTTTTGCCTAATTATTTCTTCGGTATCGTTCAAGTACAAACAGTAGGCGTCGCCCAAAGATTTGCTCATTTTTTTGGTGGGCTCATTAAGCGCCATAATTTTAGCGGCTTTAGTAACATACGGTTTAACTTCGGCAAAAGTAGTCCCATATTTATTGTTGAATTTTTTAACTAAGATATTGGTTAGTTCCAAATGTTGGACTTGATCTTGGCCAACTGGCACCACTGTGGCGTGATACAAAAGAATATCAGCCGCCATCAACACCGGATAATCAAATAAGCCCACATTAACATTGTTGGCATTTTTTTGGGCTTTATCTTTATACTGAGTCATGCGCGCCATCTCACCCATCGGCGTTAGAGTATTAAAATACCAAGCTAGTTCAGCATGGGCCGGGACGTGTGATTGAATAAATAGTTTTTTTGGGTTTAAGCCCAGAGCAATAATATCCATGGCCACTTCTAAAATTTGCTGGCCATAAGTTTGTGGATCTTGGCTGATAGTTAGCGCGTGCAGATCAACCACGCAGTACAAACTGTTGTATTTGTCTTGCAAATCAATCCATTGTTTAATAGCGCCCAAGTAATTACCCAGATGGATTTTGCCAGTGGGTTGGATGCCGGAAAATAATATTTCTTGTTTCATAATGGTGGTATTGTAACAGTAATAAGGGATTATTTATAGACTTGACAATTACCATTTAGTGTTGTATATTAATTTATTCAATTGTAGTTCTTTAAATTTTGATAATAGTTATAGCCCTAAAGGGGCTTATTTTAGGCAATTTTAGGGCTATAACTAATTCATCCAAACAAAAAGAGAGATATCATGAAAACAATCATGATCATTTTCGCCGTTGCCTTGTTGTTACCGTTTCAGGCAGAGGCTCAGTTAGACACGACTACTAGCTATAAAGTAGTTGTTGACTATTCGGAGTCAATGGATCGGATGATAGCAAAGGGTTCTTATGAGGGTGTCCATCCATGGATTACTCGGAAACATTTTCCTATCATAGGAAGTGGTCGGGAAGAAGCTGAAGTTTTTTTCTTTGTTCTTGCTGATACTGAAGTCTTTGATTTGAATCAAATAAGGCGAGACATTGATTCGGCGGGCTGTTTCCCTGTTAATCTGGCGGTATTGTTGGCTCTCGGAGCAACATATCAGCAACTTCAGAAACAGTTTTACATATTCTCAATCGCCCAATCATGGGAGGTTGCGGATGGCATGCAGGCTGTAGTCGCCCTGTCCTTCGGCGAGATCGGCCGCAATCTTGATTGTGACGTTCATGATGGTTCTTGGATGGACAATCGGCGCATTGCCGTCATCAGAAAGCCCAAAAAATAGGTTTTCGCAACAACATTATCACGCATTTGCCATCGGGCCGATGCGTGATTTTGTTTTATCAAAAAATCCCCCTGCAATTTCAGGGGGATTTCAGGGGTTTTTAAACCTCAATAATTACCGGTAAAACCATAGGTCGGCGTTGGGTTTTTTGGAACAGGAATTTTCCAACTTCATCCCGGATTTTATTTCTAATGTAGGTATCATTGGCGGATGATTTGGCATCATGATCTTTGAGGATTTTTTTCACCAAAGATCTGGTTTCTTCCACCAGCTTAATATTTTCCTTCATATAGATAAAGCCACGCGAAATTAAATCCGGATTATGGACCAGTTCGCCGGTTTTGGCGCGGATCGCTGACGATCCCGCAAAACTACTTCAGAAACATCACCAACGCCCAGGCCGTCCACAAAGACGTAATCGGTTGGGACTCGTTTTTCCGTCAAAATGCCATTGCCTTGACGGTCAAATTCCATCACCTGGCCGTTATCGGTAATAAAGACGCGCTCTCTGGGAATGCCCACGGCCACCGCGTGTTTGGCATTTTGGTGCAAGAAAGAATGCTGGCCTTCAATTGGAATAAAGTATTTTGGCCGTACTAAATTTAAGAAGAGTTTGATGTCTTCGGTTTTGGCATGACCGCCGGCGTGAACGTCCATCATTTGATAATGAATAACTTCGGCGCCTTGGCGGAGCAAATTATCTTTTAAGCGCTGAACGCTTCTTTCGTTACCGGGAATAACTGAAGAAGAGAAAACAATGGTGTCGCCTTTTTCCACTTGAATATATTTATGTTCATGGGTGGCAATTTTCATCAAAGAAGCATTGTCTTCGCCTTGAGCACCAGTACAAATAATAATCAGTTTTTCCGGAGGAATGTTGTGAATTTCAGTAATGCCAATCAGCGTACCTTTTTTTATTTTAAGGTAGCCAAGCTGCTGGGCAATTTCCACATTAGTTCTCATGGAAAAACCTTGAATAGTCACTTTTTTGTTGAACTTTTCAGCGGCCCAGATAATTTGCTGAATACGGCAAAGCAGGGAACCAAAGGTACCCATAATTAAGCGGCCAGTAGCGTTTCTAACAATGTCTTCCAAATTATGTTCAATCTCAGACTCTGATAATTGGTGGCCGGTTTGGGAAGCGTTAGTAGAGTCACACATAACGGCTAAGACACTACCTTCGCCTAAGCGGGCCATTTTGGAAATTTCTACCGGCGTATCGCCACGGGAGTCTAAGTCAATTTTAAAGTCGCCGGTGTGAACTACAATACCGCAAGGCGTATGGACAATTAAGCCCATGCTGGTGGGGATGTTGTGGCTAACGCCAAAGAATTCCACTTCAAAAGTGCCTAAACGGATTTTGTCATTTAACCTAACCTGCTTAAGATTTAATTTTAGGCCGCTCTGTTTGTAGTCATCTTGCCGTTTATTAACAATGGCCAAGGTTAAATCAGAGCTGAAAATTGGCGGATTGCCCAATTTAGCCATTAAGTGGGGGATGCCCCCAATATGGTCTAAGTGACCATGAGTAATGATTACGCCGCGGATATTTTTTTCTTTACCCTTGAGGTAGTCGGTATTGGGAATGATGTAATCAATCCCGGGCATGTCTTCTTCCGGAAACTGCAAACCCATATCAATAATAATGATATCGTTGCCGTATTCCAGCACGGACATGTTGCGGCCAATTTCTTCATTACCGCCTAGGACAATAATTTTTAGTTTGTCCTCGGTAATACGGCCGCTGGGCGGACGCCGTCGCATAAAGACGGACGGTTTCCGCATTGGTTTTTTGTCGATCATAGAGATCCTTTCTTTACCACTGTAACAGACAGTGGTGTCTTAAATGAATAAAAGAGATAAATTCCGCTTAAAATTAAGCGAAGTAAATTCAATTTTTAATTAGTAACTGAATTCAACCGTCAAGCTAATTTCTGTTAGAGAAAGTAGATTAACGGTCAAATTCAAAATTTGTTGGTGCCGCCCGCTTCGCCTTGCGGCTAAGCGAGGCGAGGAGACCCCGACGAAATCTCACTGTGTTCGATTTGTCGGGGCAGGGAGGACTTGAAGCGATATTTTAAGTCAGCTGAATTATTTAAATTGTTTGGTGCCGCGGAAAGGAATTGAACCTTCACGGGGTTGCCCCCACTAGAACCTGAATCTAGCGCGTCTGCCAGTTTCGCCACCGCGGCCAAAGGTTATGATATCAAAGTATTTATTTTTGTTATTTTAGATTGTCTAGCGCGTCTGCCCCGTAAAGGCGCGAAGCGACTTGTACGGGGTTATGCCCCTGCCTGCCGGCAGGAATTTCACCCCGCCCGCCATCGCAAGACTGAGCTTGCTCAGGCGTTGCGGGCGGGCACTCCGGCTTAAAAGTTTTTAGTTTGGTTTGGTCCAGGAAAATTTCCTGGAGGTTTGAATATACCAATCAGTGAGGCGGCTTAAACGATCTGAATTGGTTAAAATTCTCCTGGTAGTAAAGCCCTGAATCCGTTGGCTTAACGGGTAAAGCTGAATGGGATTATAAAGGAAAATAGCTGGCATTTCTTCGGCAATTAGCTCTTGAAAGCGTTGATAGCGTGGACCATTGCCCGGATCATTGGGATTGTCATGGATTTTTTCTAAGAGCCCATCGGCCTCTTTATTTTGCCAACTGGTTAAGTTGCGGCCCGGATCTTTGCTGAAAGAAGAATGCCAAAAGGGCATGGGGTCGGATTTAATCATTTCCCCAAAGAGCAGCATTTCATAATTACGTGGAGAAATAACTGTATTGAAAATCTGGTCTTTAGGAATGATTTGTAAATTAACCTTTAAGCCTAATTTTTGCCAGCTGTCTTTAATAATTTCGGCGGTCTGCTTATATTCCGGCTTGTCATTAGTGGTTAAAGTCAGTTCAGCCACAGTTTTATTTTTAGCCAGTAGTCCTTGGTCATTTTTAGTCCAGCCTAAGGTGGCTAAAGTTTGGGCGGCATTATCAATGGAAAAAGAATAGGTTGATAAATTAGGATTATAACCGCTGTTATTGGGTAGGATGGGGGTGTTAATGATTAAGCCTTTGCCGGCTAAGGTTTGGTCAACAATTTGTTGCCGGTCAACGGCCTGAGCCAGAGCTTGGCGGAATTTTTTATCTTGCAAGAGAGCATTCTTTTTACCATTAAAGAAGATGGCCGTGTATTGGGGTAGAGACAAAGAATACAAGCGAACATTTTTGTTGTTTTCAACTTCTTTTTGCCAGTCAGCCGGAACCAAGCTCAAGCCTTCCACATTTTGGTTTTTTAAAGCCGTGACGGCGGTTTCCCAATCTGGATAAAATTTAAAGGTCAGTTCGGTCAGGTAAGCAGGAGTTAAGTGGTAATTGGGATTTCTGGCTAGGACAATATTACGAATAGCGCCATTTTTATCTTTGGTTAAACTTTTAAATTGAAATGGCCCGGTGCCAATTGGTTTGCGGTTTAACTCGGTGAGTAGTAAGCTGGCCGGATTAATAGTTAGCCATAAGTGTTGAGGCAAGATGCCAAAGGTCAGATTGTTGGTTAAATTGGCCTGAGCCTCAGTCAAAGTTATTTTAATGGCGTAATCATTTATTTTTTCAAAGGCCATTCCTTTTAAAAGATTCTTGAGTGGGGTGATCCAATCTGAACCTTGGATGGCTTCAGTGGTGAAAAGAACATCATCCGCAGTAAATTTTTTGCCATCATGCCACAAAGCATTTTTTCTTAGTTGAATGGTATAGACTTTATTATCCGGACTAACTTGAAAACTCTCGGCTAAATTTGGATCACTAGCGCCATTGTTATTAGTTTTGAATAAACCGTCAAAGATCAGCGGGGTAAGATCTTGGTCAACCTCATTGCCGGCCAGCAGTAGCGGGTTGAGGTATTGAGGACCGCCAATCAAGCCTTCGGTATATTGACCGCCAACTTTAGGTACGAGTAGGGCGTGGCTGAAGTAGAAAGCTAGAATAAGGCCGGCGATGGCCGCGACGCCGATTAAGCTAAGAATTTTAATGGTTAGCCGTTCAGTGGCGGACAGTAAATTAGGCAATGCCCGAACCTGGGCCAGGTTAGGCCATTTTTTATTAGTAAGTTGAGAGAGTAATTTTTGATCAGCGCTAGAACTAGAATCCTCTAAGCTGTCCGGTTGAGATTTCCGGTTAAAAAATGACATGATAATTACCTAAGAAATTGTAGTAAACCGCAAAACGGTTTTTTAAGAGACAAAAATTGAGACAATGGCGCTAACACAAAAAATAATTGCCAGAACAATAGTGCTAATAAAAATTACTTGTTCAGCGCCGCGTTTGGTTCGGTAGACATTACCGCTGCCGCCAAAGACGCTGCCTAGTCCGCTGCCACGATTTTGGAATAAAATAGCCAGAATAAGTAAGATGCTAGCAATAGCTTGCACCCAATAGAGGAGTTGTTTCATAGTAGGATTAGTATAGCAGGAATTGAAAAAAAGTCAACCCCTTGAAACTTTACTGATGTCAGTAATGAGCGCTCGGCTCAATTATTTCAAGGGGTTACTTTTGATGCGAAGGTTTGACCAAACAAAAGCGCCGATGAACATGGCCACGGATAAGTAGGGTTGCCAGGGGCATTGGTCGGTTAAGCTTAGTCGTTGATTAAAAGTAAGGAACATGATGGCTAAGATGATGCTGATGACGGCGGCAAAATTTCTACCACCGCTTTGATCAGACTGTTCGCTGCCACTAATAACGAACAGTAGGGCTAGATAGCCAGAGATTAGCAGTCCGGCCGCCAAGCCAATTAAGCAATTCACGGCAAATTCCTTTAGTATTTTGTCCGCCTTGACTCGTCCGTCAGGCGAGGGCATCTTATTAAAGAGCGTTGATTTTGTCAAATAAGATCTGGCTTTTTTAAAACTAACTTGTTATGCTATTAATATGAAACGTTGGCTGCGAGATATTATTACTTTGCGCTACTTAGCTGGTTTTTGGGGTTGGCTGACAATTTTTTTGTTTGTGGCCGATTTTATTAAAAGTGATCAATATAAAATTATTGTTACCAGTGCGGCGGTTATCTATGCCACTATCTTAGCCATGTACGCCGGCTCTAAAGAATATCAAAGATGGAGTAGACATCATATTTTTGAATCGCGTTATTTTGGTGAAGTTTATGTGGTAGCTTGGACTTTGGTGATGGCGGCTTTTGTTTTGATTGCCGCTTTTTCCGGAAATAAATATCGGGTGCCGGGTGAATTTCCGGCTACCTATTTAATGGTGGTGAGTATTTTTATTTTGTCCCGAGAATCAAAAGTCCTGCAAAAGAGAGGTTAGTTTAAAATTTGGGATGCCATTGATATTTTTTTAAATCAATCCAGTAATTGCCGTCTCGGAAGGTTATAGCAACGCCTTCTTTTTTTAATAAGTTGGCTTGTAAAGATTTGGGGCAGTTTAAATTTTCAATAGAAATCATGCCGTGGGAGTTGATGACTCGTTGCCAAGGAAGGCCGGGCGGCAGTAATCGTAGAGCAAAGCCAACTACTCGGGCGGCCCGGGGCGTGGAAATGAGCCCGGCAATTTGGCTATAGGTAGCCACTTTGCCCTTAGGTATTTTTTTCACCATTTGATATACTTGTTGGTAGAAGTTCATATAATGTCATCACTCATCATTTATTAATTTTATTATGTTTTTTGAACAGCAATTGGTGATTAATTGGTCGGTCTTGGCGGTGTTGGTAATTGTTGCTTTTTGGGTTCATAGAAAATTAGCTGGTCATCAGGATCGGTTTAAGTTTTTTGGCCATAAAAGTGAAGCAATGTTTGATCTCTGGTCTGTCCAGCATTTTCTTTCCGGAATTATTGTGGTTTGGTTGATTTTTCAAAAAGGACCTTGGACTGGATTTATTGATAAATTTGGTTGGCTGTTAGCAGTTTGTTTTATTGCTTATTTGTGGGAGTTTATTGAAATTTTTATGGAAGCTGGATATTTTGGTAAAACAATAGCCATTTGGAAAGATGGTTTTGAACATTGGTCTAACCGGTTTATTAGCGATCCATTGACTGCGGTTTTGGGAGGAATAGTTTATATTGAATTTACCTGGATTATTTGGCCAGCCTTGGTTTTAAATATTCTGTGGTTTATTTTGAATGTACGGCGTAAACATAGCATGGAAATTCAAGAGAAATTTATTCAATTATTTCAGCGTTAGTTTTTATTTGGCCAAGACGGCCTTGCGCCGTTTTTTTTGGTGAAAGGTAATGCCAAAGCGATGGGCTTCATCACGGAGATACTGTAGTAATTGTAAGGCTGGGTCATGGCGGGATAGCCGCAAAGGCGCAGCTTGAAATAAGGTGTAAATTTCTTCTGCTTGTTTGGCTAAAGAAATTAGTAGGACATTTTTAAAAGCAAAATTTTTTTGTACAGCCTGGGCAGCAGCGTGAAGTTGGGCTGGACCACCATCAATCATGATGATATCTGGTTTGGCCCAAGCAATATTTCGTAATCGACGTTTAACTATCTCATTAATCATGGCCGGATCATTGGCGCCCGAAACAGTTTTAATAATAAATTTGCGGTATTCTTTTTTATCTGGCAAACCTTGAGTAAAAACCGTCATAGCACCGACCGCAGTTTTGCCCAGGCTAAGGAGTGGCGTTCAGCCGTGATTAATTGGTTTAACTGCCAAGTGGCATTTTTTTGCGCCAGTGCTAAAATGTCTTTTTTCTGGCCGCGGGTTGGAATGATAATTTTTTTGATTTGATCCAAGGGCGGGATGTTTTGCAAAACAGCCAAGCGATTAGCTGGTAGGGAATTAGGCTCTACTAGGAGTTGTTTTGGTAGATCGGTACTTTTGGTGTAATAAGTAATTAAGAAATTTTCTATAATTTCTCCGGCGGTTAGATCGGCGGTTTTGGTCAAGTTAAAGTTTTGGGTAAAAAGCATTTTGCCATGACGCAGTTTGATTAAATGGATAATAGCTTGGTTGTCACTCGTGGCCAAGGCCAAAAAATCCAGGGGCAAGGTGTCTTTAATAATAATTTTTTGATGTTCGGAATAACTTTGAAAAGCTTGCAGACGGTTGCGCCAAATAGTGGCGGCTTCGTATTTTTTAGCCGCGCTGGCAGTTTTCATTTCTTTAGTTAGCCAGGCTAAAGTGGTTTTATTATCGCCCTGAAAAATGTTTTGAACTTTTTTAATCATGGTTTGCCAATCGTTCATAGAAACCAACTCTTTTTTGTAAAAGGGCAGCCGGTTGTCTATTTGTGGAAATAATTTTTTTAGCAGCCGGGTAATGTAAGGTAAATTTTTGGTTTCAGTAAATGGGCCATAATAAAAATTGCCGTCGTTAATCAGCTTGCGGGTAGTAAAAAGTTTGATCTTGGGCGGCCGGGTAATTTTTAAATAAGCAAAATTGCTATTATCTTTTAAATCAATATTAAAAGGCGGTTGATTTTGTTTTATTAAGTTAGCCTCTAAAATCAGGGCTTCGGTTTCATTATCAACTTGAGTAGTTTCTATTTTAACAACTTGGTTAATCATGATTTGCTTATCCGGCGCCAGACGTTCCAGATTATTCCAGTAAGAGTGGACTCGCTTAAATAAATCTTTGGCTTTACCAATATATAAAAGCTTGCCGGCATTATTATAAAAGCGGTAAATACCGGGTTGGTGGGGAAGGACTGCTAATTGTTTGGAAATATCTTTTATCATAGGGCTATAGTAACATATTGGCTTTTTTATTGACAAATTATATTGATTGGAATAAAGTAAGCCGTTCTGTCCTTTGTCCATTGGCACTGGAAAATTGAACGCCGGCCTTGATTTCACGAGGCGGTAAAAGTAGACATTTTTGACGAGGTTCATAAATGGCCACGCCAGCTCAGGCTGATGACCCTAAGCGGACCGAGCGTCTCATGAATCGCTTAACCGGCAAGATGATAACTGATGAGGTCACTGGAGACCATCTCCAGTGGTTTCTTAGTTTGTCCAAGGCTGAACGCGATCAACTCTCGGCCACTGGTCGAGTCATTGATGATAATCGATTTCGCCAGTTAACTGTTTTTCGTCTGAAAATGAACAACACCCAACGCCGGGCTTGTCGCTTGGATCAGTTAAGTTTTGATCGAGACTTGCTGCGTCCGCCCACCGGTTTGACCGATGCTCGGTTTGCTTCGGCCAATGAGTTGTCCGCCGGCCAAAGCTATATGGTCAAAATTTTTGAGCTGATGGCCACTGTGTCCTTGGCGGACTGCCGAGCATTTTTAAAAAGCCAACAAGCGGCTTTGGCCGGACCTCAGGGTCTGGCCCTGGTTTATCGCAATCATCGGGCTCAATTGCAACCAGATCATCTGACTGTTTCTTTAGGAGAAGTCAGCGATTCTGCGGCCGACGATCAAGATCAACCAGTAGGTCTGTCCGGGCGGGCGAATAGCAAATGGCAGTTTTCCATTGTTGATAGCAAGGGAAGCCTTCGGTCTGGAATTCGTCTTCTCTGCTTCTGCAAAAATGGTAATGGCTCAGGTCGCTGAGTCGGTCATCAACACATCACACATCGCGCTGAAACATCCCCCGTTTGGGCTCGCAAGGGTCTAAGCGGGGGATTGTCATTTTTGGGTGAATTATTTAAGAGTTGACCCGCGGTGAATTTTGTGATAGACTGGTCATTAACTTTATCTCTTTCAATTAACAAAGTATGGCCACTAATAAAATCACTATTCGGGGAGCTCGAGTCCATAATTTAAAAAATATTAATTTGGAAATCCCCCGTGATTCTTTGGTGGTAATTACCGGCCTTTCCGGTAGCGGCAAATCGTCTTTGGCGTTTGATACGATCTACGCCGAAGCCCAGCGCCGTTATGTGGAATCTTTATCTGCCTATGCCAGACAGTTTTTAGGTTTAATGGATAAGCCGGACGTGGATCAGATTGATGGTCTTTCACCGGCTATTTCCATTGACCAGCGGTCAGTTTCGCATAACCCGCGCTCCACGGTGGGTACGGTTACGGAAATTTATGATTATTTGCGGTTGCTGTTTGCTCGGGTGGGTGAGCCGCATTGTGTTAAATGTGGTCGGCTTATTTCCAATCAAACCACTGATCAAATTTTACAAAAAATATTCAAACAACCGGCGGGTAGTAAGGTGAGAATTTTGGCACCAGTAGTTAAAGACCGCAAAGGCGAATATCGTGCCTTGCTACAAGAATTATTAAAAAATGGTTATGGCCAAGTTCGGCTGGATGGTAATTTTTATAGTTTAGAAGAGGCTATGAATGTGTCTTTGGATAAACAAAAAAAGCATCAGATTGAAGTAGTAATTGATGCGGCTACTATTAAAACAGAGAATAGGCAGCGCTTAACCGAATCATTGGAAACGGCTTTGGAGTATGGTAACGGCGTAGTGATGTTAATTAGCGAAGCCGGAGATGAAGCGTTGTATTCGCAAAAATTATATTGTCCTTATTGTGAATTAAGCTTTCCGGATATTGAGCCGCGTAATTTTTCTTTTAATTCACCGCATGGGGCTTGTCCGGATTGTACGGGTATTGGCAGCAAATTAGAGGTTAGTCCGGAATTGGTGATTCCTAATAAAAATTTAACTATTGCTCAGGGTGCTATTAAACCGTGGTCGCGCTTGGCCGCCAATCAGAGCTGGTATTTTAAAATTTTACAGCGGGTGGCTAAGGCGCATAAATTTTCTTTGGATGTGCCGGTTAAAGATTTAACCAAAAAGCAGCTTGATATTGTTTTGCTGGGCACTGGCGAAGAACGCTATCATTTGAATTTTGAATCAGACAGTTTTGCCGGTGATTATAAAACTTCTTTTGAAGGGGTAATTCCCAATTTGGAACGGCGCTACAAAGAAACCGAGTCAGATTATATTAGAAGCGAAATTGAACACTACATGATTTCTTATCCTTGTCCTAGTTGCGGCGGTAAGCGGTTGCGTCCGGAAGCTTTGGCGGTGACGGTGGCCGGTCAGACTATTGCCGGAGTTTCAGCTTTTAGCATTACTGAAGCCATTAGTTTTTTTGAAAGTTTGAGTAAGGGAAAAACCGCTCTAACTGACCGGCAGGCTAAAATTGCTAGTCAAATTTTAAAAGAAATTAAACTACGGTTAAAATTTTTAGAAAATGTTGGGTTGAGTTACTTGGCTTTGGATCGAGCGGCCACGACTTTATCCGGCGGTGAGGCCCAACGGATTCGCTTAGCTACTCAAATTGGTTCATCTTTGGTTGGCGTTATTTATATTTTAGATGAACCGTCTATTGGTTTGCACCAACGAGACAATAGTAAGTTAATTGCTACACTTAAGGCTTTGCGCGATTTGGGTAACTCGGTGATTGTGGTGGAACATGACGAAGAAACTATTTTAGAAGCTGATTGGGTGGCGGATATTGGTCCGGGCGCCGGTGAGCATGGTGGGCAAGTGGTGGCGTTTGGTACGCCAGACCAGATTAAAAAGAATCCTAAGTCATTAACCGGTCAATATTTAGTGGGCAAATTAACGATTGCTGCGCCTAAAAAATATCGCAAGGGCAATGGCAAGTTTTTAGAAATTATCGGGGCGGAAGAATTTAATTTAAAAAAGATTGACGTTAAAATTCCCTTAGGTACCTTAACCGCCATTACTGGAGTTTCCGGTAGTGGCAAATCAACTTTGATGGTGGAAATTTTAGGTAAAGCACTTAGTCAGCATTTTTATCGGACTAAAGATTTACCTGGTAAGCATAAAGAAATTAAAGGCTTGGAACACTTGGATAAGGTGATTGATATTGATCAGTCGCCGATTGGCCGCACACCACGGTCTAACCCGGCCACTTATACTGGCATCTTTACTTATATTAGAGATTTGTTTACGCAGTTGCCTGAATCTAAAATGCGCGGTTACAGCGCCGGCCGATTTTCTTTTAATGTTAAGGGTGGTCGCTGCGAAGCTTGCCAAGGCGATGGTTTGGTTAAAATTGAAATGAATTTTTTGTCCGATGTTTATGTGGAGTGTGAAGAATGTCATGGCAAACGCTATAATCCGGCGACCTTGGAAATTCATTATAAGGGCAAAAATATTGCCGACGTGCTCAATATGACTGTGGATGAAGCCGCTGCTTTCTTTATTAAAGTTCCGGCACTGGCTGAAAAATTAAAAACTTTGCAAGAAGTGGGCCTGGGTTATATTCATCTGGGTCAATCCGCCACCACTTTATCCGGCGGTGAAGCTCAACGGGTTAAATTGGCCACAGAATTATCCCGCCGCGCTACTGGTAAAACTTTGTATATCTTGGATGAGCCAACCACTGGTTTGCATTTTGCCGATATTCAAAGACTATTAGCAGTTTTACAGCGTTTAGTTGATAAAGGTAATTCAGTATTGGTAATTGAACACCATTTAGACGTGATTAAGTGCGCGGACTGGGTGATTGATTTAGGTCCGGAAGGTGGCTCGGCCGGCGGCCAGCTGGTGGCCATGGGTACACCCGCCGAGGTAGCCAAAGTTAAAGCCAGCTACACCGGGCAGTATTTAAAGAAGATGTTGAAAGTATAGGTTGACGGTAAGTTGATTTATTTTATAAAATAAAGATAAGAGTCTTTTTGTGAAGGCTTTTATTTTTTTATTGTTATTTTAATTTGTCATTTCGACCCCCTCGGCTTCGCTCGGGGCAGGCTCATTGTCACTTCGAGCGTAGTCGAGAAGTCTAGATTATATGCAAGAAGAACGATATTACTATGTTTACATTATGGCTAGCAAAAGCAGGATTTTGTACGTGGGAATGACTAATAATTTAGTTCGTCGAGTCATTGAACATAAACAAGGTTTATGTGAAGGATTTACAAAAAAGTATCATTGTTATCAATTGGTTTATTATGAGTCCGGCACTGACGTTTATGGAGTTATTGAGAGAGAAAAACAAATTAAAAGATGGCGAAGAGAAAACAAAATTTTTTTAATTGAAATGATTAATCCTAATTGGCAAGATTTGAGTGAAGAAATTGGTATTGATAACGCAGATCTCTCCGCTCGTGCTGACTACGTCATCACTCGGTCGAGATGACAAGGCAAGGTGGTAATTTGTCATTTCGAGCGTAGCCGAGAAATCTGATTTGTCCTCCATTAGGTCAATTGCTATAATGCCAATATGGAACAAAAGTATTTGCCTCATTTATCTGATGCCCTCCGGCGGAAAATTGCTGTTCAATATCTTCAGCATGAGTTCAGGAAACTGTTTCCGTCTTTGCGCGAGACTTCGGCTTGGCAGACTATTGATAGTGAAGTTGGTAAGTGGTTTTCTGATAATCCGGAATTGGCGCCAGTGCGGGATTTTTGGAATGGCTTTCATGGAATAACTTGCGGGTTTAAGTTGAAAAATTTATTGCCCTGGTTGACTTCTCAAAATATTGACTGGCAAGAGCAAGAAATTAATATTGATCAATTGAATTTTGGTAATGATTTTTTGGCACTTAAATATTTTAAACCAAACCCAACGGTAGTTGAGGTAAAAAAGTGGTATCTCGATCCAGTTAATGAGAAGGTTTTTGAAGAAGCTAAAAATATTTTACAGCAATATAGTGAAACATCTTCACCTCGTGATAATTTTTCTTTATTAGTGGTAGAAGAGAAGGGGGAGCTACGGGTGATTGATGGCAATCGGCGGTTACTTAAAGCGATTTTTGATCAGCAAGAAAAATTGCCGGCGATAATCGGAAAAATTATTAAAGAACCAAGATTTTTTGAAACTTGGATGCCGACGTCGGTTTTATTAGAACTAACTTGGTTAAATCAACGGGAATTTGGGTTATTTGGTCTACAAACAAAATCAATTGCTAAAACTATAGTGGCTTTAATTAAGGGTTCTCAAGCCGGCCAATATGAATTTTTTAATAGATGTTTGGGTGAGGGTTTGGCAGATAAAAAATTAAGGCAAGTGGTCCAGGGGCTATTATAAGGATATATAGTATAGAAAATTCATTTTAGCCGCCCGTTTCAGGTCACTCCTGTACGGGCGGTTTGACGTTTAGGGCGCATTTTACGTTGACAGATTATTGATAGTATAGTAATGTCTAAAGTCGCCAATTTTCGGATTGGCTGATGTTTAAAAAATAAACCCTGCCTGACCTGACGCTCGCCTCGCTTTCGCTTTGGCGAAGCGGGTGAGTTAAGGTGGGCAAAAACTAGCCATTCTGGCTAAGGAGTGATAGTGATCGTGAACCTTGAAGGTCAAGAAAGTACCTTACCGATTGGCATTTTGCTTGCTATGGCTGATGTGCTTGATAAGTATATTAGTCTGCCGCCTACAGAGGCCAATGACAATGCGAATCGTTTCGGTGGGTATGTTACGGTAATAGAGTTTGATCCTAATTACCCGCAGGACATAACGCGCTATCGCTTGATAGTGTCGGCGCGTTGCGGGGCTCCATCACCGGACAAGTCATTGAAATACCGGCAGCTTGCCGATGAAAAAGCCTTCAGGCTACTGGGACATTTGATCTTTGGTCATTTGACCAGTCGAGAAAGTTCTGATCCGTCGATCGAAAAATATCCGGGGGCGATTGTCGCTGATGGGTATGTATTTTCGTTCTCGGGTCTGCCGGCAGACTTTGATGAGGCGGTTTGCGCTGTTGTCGCGGTTTTCTTGGGCTTATTGAATCGCGAGCAGTTGTTGGCCATCGTCGAACGGACCAAGAATCCGCACATCTTGGAGTTTGGAAACCTATTCGAAGATTTGCAGAAACTTTTGGCTGAATAAGCCGCGCACACATACTCAACGGGGGTCTAACTATCTTAGTCAGGCTCCCGTTGGATGATTTTTAAAGCCTTGACAGGCTTTTTTTTCTTGTCTAAAATGGTACTACGATTAGCACTTAATGCTAAAGAGTGCTAAACTATCAATTATTATAAATAGTTAATAAAGAAAGGCTAAAATATGAAATTAAAACCATTGGGTGACCACATTGTGGTCAAGGCCAAAGCGCCAGAAGATGTAACTAAGTCTGGCATTGTTTTGCCAACTTCTGACAAAGAAAAACCAGAACAGGGTGAAGTGGTAGCCGTGGGTACCGGTAAGTTATTAGAAAACGGTAATCGTTCAGCGATGGAAGTTAAAGTTGGCGACGTCATTATTTTTAAAGGTTGGCCAGAAAAAATTAAGATTGAAGATCAGGAATATCAGTTCATCAGTCAATCTGATGTCGTGTGTATTTTAGAAAAATAGAGATTAATCGCGGATAACGCTGATTAAACGACTGAGGTGCACGGATATTCGCGGATGATGTAATTGAATAATATAGTATCTGTGTTGCGCGGTCTAATCAGCGATATAGATAATTATTAATCAATAACAAATTATATGGCTAAACAAATTATTTTTGATGAAGCGGCTCGCCAAGCTATGAAGCGTGGCGTAGACAAATTAGCAAATGCAGTTAAAGTCACTTTGGGTCCTAAGGGGCGTAATGTGGTTTTGGATAAAGGTTATGGCTCGCCGGTGATTACCAAAGATGGCGTGACTGTAGCTAAAGAAATTGAATTGGAAGACAAGTTTGAAAATATCGGCGCCGAGTTGGTTAAGGAAGTTGCTTCTAAAACCAATGATGTGGCCGGCGATGGTACTACTACCGCCACGATTTTAGCGCAAAGCATTATTGCTGAAGGTTTAAAAAATGTCACGGCCGGCTCCAACCCATTATTATTGAAAAAAGGTTTGGATTTGGGTGCGGAAGCTATTATGGCGGAATTGAAAAAGATTGCTAAAAAAGTAGAAGGTAAAGAAGAGATCGGCCAGGTAGCGTCTATCTCCGCCAATGATAAAGAGATCGGTCAAAAGATTGCTGAAGCCATGGATAAAGTTGGCAAAGATGGCGTGATTACCGTGGAAGAGTCTCAGGGTTTTGGGGTGGAGATTGAAACCACCGAAGGTATGCAATTTGATAAGGGCTATGTTTCCGCTTACATGATTACCAATACCGAACGCATGGAAGCTGAGTACAATGATCCATATATTTTAATTACCGATCAAAAAATTACTTCCATTCAAGATATTCTACCGGTTTTGGAAAAAATCGCGCAAACCGGCAAAAAAGAATTAGTGATTATTGCCGATGATTTAGAAGGCGAGGCTTTGGCCACTTTGGTGGTTAACAAAATTCGCGGCACTTTTATGGGCTTAGCCATTAAAGCTCCGGGTTTTGGTGATCGGCGCAAAGAAATGCTTAGAGATATCGCGGCTTTAACCGGCGGCAAAGTGATTTCTGAAGAAGTTGGTTTAAAATTAGAAAATGCCACTTTGGAAATGTTGGGTCGGGCCAGAAAAGTGATTGCTACTAAAGAAAATACTACTATTGTGGAGGGTAAGGGCGAGGCTTCTGAAGTTAAAGAACGGATTGCTCAAATTAAAAAAGAAATTGAATTGTCTACTTCTGATTTTGATAAAGAAAAGCTGCAGGAACGTTTGGCTAAATTAGCTGGCGGTGTGGCCGTGATTAAAGTTGGTGCAGCTTCCGAAGTTGAAATGAAAGAAATCAAGCATCGGATTGAAGATGCTTTGTCAGCTACCCGAGCCGCCATTGAAGAGGGTATTGTGGTGGGTGGCGGTGTAGCTTTACTCCGGGCTTTAAAAGCTTTAGACGGTCTTAAGGTTAATGGCGGTGAAGAAACCGTGGCTTTGGGTATTTTGCGCCGCGCGCTGGAAGCGCCAATTCGGCAAATTGCCGAAAATGCTGGCAAAGACGGCTCAGTAGTGGCAGAAAAAGTAAAAGCCAGTGAAGGCAATATGGGTTACAATGCTTTAACTGATACCTATGAGGATTTGGTGAAAGCTGGAATTGTAGACCCGACCAAAGTAACTAGAGTTGCTTTAAAGAATGCCGTGTCTATTGCTTCTATGTTCTTAACTACTGAAGCCGTGATCACGGATTTGCCTAAGAAACTAGAAGAAGAGCATGCGCATGGTGGTATGGGTGGCGGCATGCCGGGTATGGGTGGTATGGGGATGGATTATTAGATAAATAAAATAATTAAGGGCGTAGAGAAATCTATGTCCTTTTTTAATCCGCTGCGCGGGGCGATACTTTTGGAGCCAAAAGTATCCAAAACCCTTGGGGGTAACAGAACTCGCTCGTCAGTCTAATCAAAGCTAGGTGATTTTGCTTGGGCGCTCAAACAGCTGTTACCCCCAAACCCCCATTTTTACTGAAAGAGCTTAAATAATTTATTCTTTTCGGCCCTCAGAGAAATATCGTCAAAAACCGAAATGAGTAAAGCGTTAAAAACAAGATATTGTTTGACTCTGAGCGAGCGAAGCGAGTCGAAGGGGAGTTTATCTTGTTTAGCTTTACGAATGAGGTTTTAGATATTTCTCTGTCAGGCCTTGAATTTTTCTTTCTCCATTTCTTTTGTTTCAAGACAAAAGAAATGGAACCTCCGCGGTAGCGGATCATTTGTTATTTATCTTATTTTCTCGTATAATATAGACAATTTATTGTATGGCAAAAACTATTAAAATAAAAGTAAAATCAGAAAAAGATCAGCCGTTTAATGAGGCGTCCTTGGAGAAAAAATCACACTTTAGCTATCATTCTGATGATGGCCATCCTTGGGAAAGTGGCTTATTGCATCAACGGTTAGAACAGCAGCACGAATTGGATTTGGAGCCATGGTTGGATGGAGTAGCCGCGCAAATAGTAGGAACTAACCATGGTCATTCAAAAAGACCAGTGGTTGCGGTTGAAATAGAAGAGGTTCCGGTGATCACGGCTGTTGAAATAGAAGAAGTGGCCAGTCAGCCGACTGACTCAGGCTTATCTTTGGAAAAACAAAAAGCGGTTGAGGCTATGTTTTTTTCCAAAGAACGGCAAAAATTCTCGCCGTTTGAACACGAAGATCGCGAAGAGACTGAGGAAATAGCTAACCCGATAATTATGTTGTGGTGTGTAATTAAAGAAAAGATCGGCCGATCTTTTGGCGAACGTCTGTGGGAGTTTTTGGGTATGGGCTGGTGGTTGGTTCCGGTGTGGTTTGTGGGCGAGTTATGGTGGTTATCTCGGGAAGGCGTTTGGGCTTGGCCACACGGAGCTTGGATGGCTATTAGCTGGTTATGGCCCTTAGTTTGCTGGTTGGGCTTGGGCTGGTTACGGAGTAATTATGCCATTACAGTTAAAGATTTTTTATTAAGTTTGTGGCCACTAGCCGCTGGTACGGCCATTGGCGTGGCGGTGGTGGAGATAGCTTGGTTGGGCAGTTTGTGGTCATGGTTAAATTTAATTCAACTGCCATTGTTTGTTCTAGCAGTCGTGGCGGCCAGTGCTTGGTTATTAGTTGGGTTGGGTCGGCTCAATAATTAAATTAGTAAATTAATTTTAGATAAAGTATGAGTCAGGAAAATTCAAATCGATTATCAATTAGCGAAGCAGACCTTAGATGGGCAGCAGTGAGTTATGTTTGGATTTTGTGGTTGGGACCGATTCTTTTAAAACGGGACTCGGCTTATATTCAATTTCATGCCAAGCAAGGCATGCTGTTGTTTGTGGCTGAAGTGATTGCTGGTTTAATTCCGGTCATTGGCTGGCTGATTGGTTTATTTTTAATTATTTTGGCGGTAATGGGAGTATTAGAGGCGCTGGCTGGTCGGTTTTGGGAAATGCCGGTCTTGGGCAAATACGTCAAAAAACTTTCCCTATAATTTATGAATAAAAGAACAAAAATTGTCGCGACCTTGGGGCCAGCGTCAGATAGTGTTGGGGTTTTACGGAAAATGGTTCAAGCCGGATTAGATGTAGCCCGGCTGAATTTTTCTCATAATACTCATGAATCGCATCGGTTGTTGGTGGAGCGTTTGCGCCGGGTGGCTAAAGAAACTCATACGACGGTTGGTATTATGCAGGATCTGCAGGGGCCAAAAGTTAGAGTGGGCGAATTAGCCAAATCAATTAAAGTTGAACCAGGTGATTTATTGCTATTGTATTGGGAACAGGAGGAGCGCTTAACCGAAGGTCAGAATGGCAAAAAGATTTTAAAAAAATTTCAGGCTAAATATTTTTTGCCCGTTCAATTTCCAGTGACTAAATTTGCCAAAAAAGGCAAGACTATTTTAATTAATGACGGCGTTATTGAGTTAAAAACCCTGTTGGTGTCCGGACATTTTGTTTTAGCTCAGGCCGACACTTTTGGTTTGATTGAAACTCACAAGGGCATGAATTTTCCGGGAGCGCATGTTAATTTGCCAAGTCTCACTGAAAAAGATTTGGAAGATTTAAAATTTGGCTTAGGTTTGGGTATTGATTTTGTAGCCTTGTCTTTTGTTAAGTCGCATCGAGATGTTATTAAATTAAAAAAACAGATTGCCGCTTGGTCTAAAGATCGACCTCAGCCTTGGGTGATTGCCAAAATTGAAAAACAAGAAGCGGTTAAAGATTTTGATAAAATTTTACGGGTTACTGATGGCATTATGATTGCTCGGGGTGATTTGGGTTTAGAAATGCCCCAAGAAAGCGTGCCGATTATTCAAAAAGATTTAGTCGCCCGGTGTCTTAGGGCCGGCAAGCCAGTAATTGTGGCTACCCAGATGTTGGAATCTATGGCTTATGGTGCTTATCCGGTCAAAGTTATTGAAACCATGCGTAAGGTAATTGAAGAAACCGAAGAATCGCCTTTTAATGATTTGCCTGATGATTTTTTTGCTGATGAGCGCTCTAGTAAGGCCGCGGCGGTAGCTAATGCTGCTCATGAACTAGCCAAAGACACTAAAGCTAAGGCCATTGTGGCTGCTAGTTTTTCCGGCTTTACCGGCCGGATGATTGCTCGGCATCGGCCGGAGAACGCGCAAATAATTGTAGTGACCAATCAAGCTGACGTGCAAACCAAGTTAAGTTTGGTTTGGGGCACGCACAGTTTTTTTACCGCTACAGCCAAGACTTTTGAAGAATTAGTTAAACACATGTTGGAGTTGGTTAAAAAACAGAAGATTGCTAAAAAAGGCGAACGGGTAGTAATGGTCACGGGTGAACCCTTGGGTCAAAAAGAAAATTTGAATTTGGTGGAAGTTAAAACAGTATAAATCCCCTGCGGGGAGCGGTACTTTTGGAGCCAAAAGTACCCAAAACCTTTGGGGGTAAAAGAACTCGCTCGTAGTTCTTTTTAGGTTTGGTGATTTTATCAGGACGCTCAAACAGCTTTTACCCCCAAGCCCCCATAGTTACTATGTAAAAACATTGTCATCCTGAACCTGCCTACCAGCAGGCGGGCTTGTTTCGGTATCTTTCTGAGGCCGGAAAGTATACAAATTCACTAGTCATTCCTGCGCCACGCCCGCCAAAGCTACGCTTGGCGTTGCGGGCGGGTAGGCAGGAATCCAGCATTTATTTTTCTAGATTCCCGCTTTCGCGGGAATGACCATGTGGTTTATAAAAAGCAGAAAGCCTGGCGTGTTGACGTCAGGCTTTTATAGTTTATTTAATTTTGGTTTTTCTTAGATCGGACGAAGTTATTTTTTATGGCTAATGTTAGCTAAATAATTGATTTTTTGATTAAAATCTATTGACAGTATTTATTAAGTATGATATAATATAAAAGTTAATGAGTTCTTTGAAAATACTTGCGAGGATGGTCATAGCCAGAAGCTCTTAAGTTATTAAGGTTTTCTGGCTATGACCACAATGTGTTGGTCTTATGGCTCCTGCCTCGGATAGAGGAAAGTTTGCCGTATCTTGCGGCTACCAGCCTATTAGGTTGGGAAGAATCTCGGCTACCAGCCGAAAGGAAACAAAATGTCCAAGTATGGTCACAGACCTATTAACTGGTTTGAAGCAATCGTGAACAAAATCGGCGGCGAAGAAGCTGCCGAGAAGTTCCTTCGTGGTGAGTTGGCGATTGCCGAACCGACTCGCTCGTGGCGCGAACAAGACGGTATAATCTACTTTACCGTCATATCAGATGGAAAGACGGGTCCTGAGTGGATTACCTACCTTGAAGGTAAGGGTTTCCAGCTCAGCAAGTATGCCAAAAGCCTGCTGAACTCCCCAGACTTCAAACCGACTAATGGTGTTATCATCGAAGTCGGCGTGCTCAAAGGCATGCTGTTTAATGACAGCGACCGGACTACCAAGAACATCCGTTCTGACGCTGAGGCACGGAAATTCATCAAGCCCAACGCTGAGTTGGCCTGTCTGATCCGTGACAAATTCACGGATGAAGACATTGAAGCCATGGGGCTTACCTGGATCATCACCATGCACGAGCCGATCGTCGATTCTGATGGTGATTTGGGCCTGCTCGGTGTTGACCGTCGTGGCGGTGGTCGTGGGTTGTTCGCCAGCTACGATAGGCCTGGCTATCAGTGGTACCGTAGCAGCGGGTTTGCGTTCGTTCTCTCGCAAGTATCTCAATAAGTTCTTTGAACTTAAGATTTTAGATCTCCTGATCTTGAATCTTAGTCCTTTGGATTTTCATTCAAGAGCCCTGTACGCGTGTATGGGGCTCTTAATTTTTTATGATAAAATAGTATTGGTATTAGGCTAATACGCAAACGATTAAGGTTATTTGCCGCCGAATCCAGGATTCATGAATTGAGGGTATCCGCGGCCATGGCTTCGGATAGGGTAATTTATGAAAACTAAAAAAAGAAGATACTTGGTGCGGAATGCTAAGGCATTGAGATGCCGGATAAAATTCAACCTAAAGAGTATTCAATAGGCGGTGGTAAAAGGTGGCATGCCGTACAATTCTGATGGTAATTTGAACCTGCTCAATGTTGACCGTAATGACAATGGTCGTAGGTTGAACGCCAACTACGATAAGCCTGACAATCAGTGGAACCGTAACAACGGGTTTGCGTTCGTTCTATCGCAACTCTCTTCATTTTCTCTCTCGGCTATTTGTCGGGAGAGTTTTGTTGTGGCCTACGAAGCCTTCCCGGCCTTCGTAGCCAAGGCTATTTCGGCGGAGTAGGCGGTGGAATAGGCTTTTATCAGTTGGCCATTCCAACCACCCAGCATTTTCCCTATCTCATCTAATTGAACGGATAAAGCCAGGTATTTTTTATCCGGCAAGGATTTAGTTTCCCAAAGAATCATCAGGAATATTTTGGTGGTATCAATCTTTTGAATAGCCCGCCGGACATAGGGCAGTTTTTCCGCTTTTTGCAAAAAGGCAGCTGTGGCAATTGCTTCAATAGTTTCAGTCAGTAAATTATCAATTTTTTGACCCAAGGAATATCGTTGGGTTTTTGATAATATTTGATGATATTCGTGCCACAGCAAGTAAGCGGTTTTTACTTTTTGTAGTACTGGCAGAAAACCGCGGGGGGGGGGTAGAATTAGACACATGAAAAAGATTAGCTTCAGTCATGGTTATGATTATATCATTTCTTTGGAAAATTTACTTCAAGCTTGGCAAGAATTTATCAAAGGCAAGCGAGGCCGAAAAGATACCCAAGAATTTGAACTGGATTTGATGGCTAATATTATTACTTTAAATGATGAGCTAGTTAATTTTATTTATCAACACTCCGGCTACCAAGCTTTTAATATTTCTGATCCCAAGCCCAGAAACATCCACAAAGCCAGTGTACGTGATAGATTACTGCACCATGCCATTTACCGGCAATTATATCCGTTTTTTGATAAAACATTCATTGTAGATTCTTTTTCCTGCCGGAATAACAAAGGCACTCATAAAGCCATTAATCGGTTCAGGAGTATGGCTTATCAAGTAAGTAAGAATAACACCAAGACGGTTTGGGTTTTAAAATGTGACATCAAAAAGTTTTTTGCCAATATAGACCATAATATTTTAAAAAATATTCTAGTCAGCTATATTCCTGACCAGCAGATTATCTGGCTTTTAAACAGGGTAATAGACAGTTTTGAAACAATGCCCGACAAGGGTTTACCGCTGGGTAACTTAACTTCTCAATTATTGGTAAATATTTACATGAATGAGTTTGATCAATTTGTAAAACATCAGTTAAAACAAAAATATTATATCAGATACGCCGATGATTTTGTGTTTTTGTCTGAAAACAAAGAAAGCTTGATAAATATTATCAAGCTAATTAAAGATTTTTTAGGTCAAAAACTTCAATTACAAATCCATCCTAATAAAATATCGTTAACTACATTGGCTTCAGGCGTTGATTATTTGGGCTATGTAAATTTTCCGCATCACCGAGTATTAAGAACCAAAACCAAACGTAGAATGTTAAGGTTGGTTAATAACAAAAATTTACCATCATATCTTGGTGTTTTAAAACACGCTAATTGTTATGGGCTGGAGCAAGAGGCGTTGAATAGAGCGGGCCTCAGTAATTATTAATAGTAAGAGATCATTAATTTGTAAATATATTGGCTTAGCGATATAATAGATTTGTCTTTTAAACAAAAATATGTCAAAAACAAAAGCTTTGCTGGCGGTTCAGCAGCCTAAGCAAAAACCAAAATTTAGTTTAAAAAAATTGATTTCTTTTCAAAAAGAAAAAGTTGTTAAGAAAAAAGATGACCCGCCTCGCTCGCGCGTAGGCGCGGCGGGAGAGTTTGTTTTGTGGTTTGATGAAGTTGATAAAAACTCCATTCCTTTGGTTGGCGGCAAAAATGCCAACTTGGGTGAAATGTATCAAAACTTAACTAAGTTAAAAAAAGGCTCTGATGCTATCCGAGTGCCGTATGGTTTTGCGGTTACAGCTTATGCTTATCGCTATTTTTTGACGGCTAATAAACTGGACGCGCAGATTGCTAAAATCTTACAAGGTTTGGATAGCCGCAATATTCCGCAGTTGGAACAAAAAGGGCAGTTGGTCCGCCAGTTGATTTTGTCAGCACATTTTCCGGATGACTTAGCCGCTGGTATCAAACAAGCTTATAGTGAATTGGCTAAAAAATTAAAATTGGCTAAAACGTCTTTGGATGTGGCGGTTAGAAGTTCAGCCACAGCCGAAGATTTGCCAAGTGCTTCTTTTGCCGGCCAACAAGAATCATATTTAAATATTAGAGGTGAAGCTGCGTTACTAGAAGCCATTAAAAATGCTTTTGCCTCTTTGTTTACTAACCGAGCGATTTCTTACCGCATTGATCAACATTTTGATCATTTTAAAATTGCCTTGTCCGTGGCCGTGCAAAAAATGGTGCGGTCAGACAAAGGTGCGAGCGGCGTAATGTTTACCTTGGACACCGATACGGGTTTTCCTGATATTATTTTAATCAATGCGGCTTGGGGCTTGGGAGAGTTTGTGGTTAAGGGCGTGGTTACTCCAGATGAATACATGTTGTTTAAGCCAACTTTGGCCAAGGGTTTTAAGGCGATTATCAGTAAAAATTTAGGTAGTAAAGAAAAGAAATTAATTTACAGTGCTGAAGGCAATCGACCGACCAAAGAAATTGTGGTAACCGAAGCGGATCGCAATCGGTTTGTTTTATCCGATGATCAAATTACTCAGTTGGCGACTTGGGGCACTAAAATAGAAGAACATTATAATCGGCCCATGGATATTGAATGGGCGTTGGATGGCGAAGATCATCAAATGTATATTGTGCAAGCTCGGCCGGAAACCGTACAAACCCAAAAAGATAAGAATGTTTTGGAAGAGTTTGTTTTAAAAGAAAAGGGCGCTTTATTAACTCAGGGGGCGGCCGTGGGCAGTAAAATTGGCCAGGGCGCAGCTCATATTATTAAAGATGCTACGCAAATTTCCGAATTTAAAAAAGGCGAAGTCTTGGTGACGGAAATTACTGATCCGGATTGGGAGCCGATTATGAAAATTGCCTCAGCCATTGTGACTAATGCCGGCGGCCGAACTTCTCACGCCGCCATTGTTTCCCGCGAACTGGGTATTCCAGCGGTAGTTGGCTGTGGTAATGCCACCAGCAGCATTAAATCCGGTCAATCAATCACCGTAACTTGCGCGGATGGGGAAGTGGGTAAGGTTTATGCCGGTTTATTGAAATACGTGGTCAATAAGCATAATTTAAAAAATTTCACGCCGCCCAAAGTTCCAGTCAAAATGATTGTGGCTGATCCGGAATTGGTTTTTCAATATTCTTTTATTCCAAATAGCGGCGTGGGTTTGGCTAGGGAAGAGTTTATTATTACCAATTACATTAAGGTCCACCCTAACGCCCTTATTCATTATGATCAATTGCAAGACGAGGCGGTTAAAAAACAAATTGATTTCTTGGTTCGCGGCTACGACAGCCGGGTTGATTATTATGTAAAAAAATTGGCTTATGGCATTGGAGTATTGGCGGCCGCTTTTTACCCTAAAGAAGTAATTTTGCGTTTTTCCGATTTTAAAACCAATGAATACGCCGGTCTTTTAGGCGGCAAAGACTTTGAACCAAAAGAAGAAAATCCAATGTTGGGCTGGCGCGGCGCTTCCCGTTATTATGATCCTAATTTTTCAGCGGCCTTTGCTTTGGCCATCGACCTACCAAGCCCGGAACCTTGTCGCCGGATTTGGAAGTTTACGTAATGGCGGAAATTCCTTCCAATATTTTACAGGTGGATCAGTTTGCTGCCATTTTTGACGGATTTTCCATTGGTTCCAATGATTTAACTCAGTTAACTTTGGGTTTGGATAGAGATTCTAAGTTGGTAGCACCGATTGGTAATGAAAAAAATGACTCCGTTAAAAAATTAATTACCATGTTGATTGAGGGTGCTCATAAATATAATAAGCCAGTCGGGATCTGCGGCCAGGGTCCATCTGATTTTCCGGAATTGGCTGAGTACTTAGTGGAGCAGGGTATTGATTCTATTTCTCTAAATCCGGACACGGTGCTTAAAACCATGGTGGCGTTGAAGAAGGCAGAGAAAAAATAAATATTCCATAAATAACAAAAAAGCTCCTTAATTACTTAAGAAGTTTTTTTGGTTGCGGGGGCCGGACTTGAACCGGCGATCCCGACAAGTCGGGATTATGGGCCAATAACGTTCAAAAGTTTTAAGGTGTATTTTATACTTTTAAAAGATTTTAGATACCTTTCTCTTCTTAGGGCTGAAGTCAAATTTGGACATAGTTCAGAATAGATAATAAACCAATTGTTATATCTTTTGGTCCATTTTGATTTCCCATTATTATGTTGGTCTAATCTTTTGTTTAAATTTTCCGTTATGCCAATATAATAATTTTTATTACTTTTTATAATGTAAAGATAATATTGTTTTTTGTACATAAAAATAAAAGAGCTTTATACAAAACTCTTTTATTCTGCCGATTTAGGCGTTTAATTTCTGGTTGCGGGGGTCGGACTTGAACCGACGACCTCCAGGTTATGGGCCTGGCGAGCTGCCAACTGCTCTACCCCGCGATAAAATATTTGGCGATTTGATTGGAACCGACGATCCCGACGAGTCGGGATTATGGGCCTGGCGAGCTGCCAACTGCTCTACCCCGCGTTAAATTGTTTTCAATATGGCTTATTATAGTTAATTATAGTAATTTGTCAACTCCGCTTTAAGTTTTAAAAATGAATTGAGCCCGCCGAAACTTTCGGCGGGCTCATAGTGCCTCTATGTAGTGACTGGACAAATTAGCCAATTTCTTTGAGGGTTGCTTCAATGCTGCTAGCCAATGTTTGTAGGCGCTGTTGAAGCGAACTGAGTTCGCCAGTCCATTGACTGGTGCTCGGATTGAGGTTGAGTAGGCCCTCAACTTGTTCCAGGGTCATTTGTTTCCCTGATTGAAGTAGGTCCTCCAGGCGTTGAATAGTGCTGGCGCGCTCGCTTTCCAGCCTGGCCAGCTCGACGATCAGGTGGGCTTGTTGTTCATTGATTTCTTCAAACTCACCATATTCTCCAAATTCGCCTTGAAGCAAGAGGTTAACTTGGCGTTGGAGCAGTTGGATAAATTTGGTTAGGCCGTTTTTTTCCTGCTCCATGATGGTAGCAAGCTGGCCAACAGCCTCTTTGACTGGATCATTTTCCATGAATACCTCTGGAAGGTGAGGGTGCGGATTTGCTGCCAGACTTGGCAGTAAGTTTATTTTAGAAACAGCCAGCCTTAGCATATTTTTTGGGCGGACGTCAAGGCCGTTGATAAAACAAAAAACAACCTTTTTAAAGAGATTGTTTTTTGGTGCCCAGAGAGGGAATCGAACCTTCACGATCTTGCGATCACTGGATTTTGAGTCCAGCGCGCCGCGCCCGCAACGCTTCGCGTATGCGAGGCGGGCGGGTCTGCCTTGTTTATCAAAGCCTGGTGCCGCGGAAAGGAATCGAACCTTCACGATCTTGCGATCACTGGATTTTGAGTCCAGCGCGTCTGCCAGTTCCGCCACCGCGGCAGCAGGCTCTAACAAACAGTAAAGTTATGGTAGCAGGGGTGGGGATCGAACCCACGACCTCGGGCTTATGAGTCCCACGCTCTAACCAACTGAGCTACCCTGCCAAAATGCTTTCAATGTTGCTTATTATAATGAAATAAAGAAAAAAGTCAACTTATAAAGTGGGTAATTTAATAACTTTTGTTTTTAGTTCAGTTTTTTAGTATAATATAGAAACTATGGTGCGAATTATTTCTGTGGTTAATCAAAAAGGTGGCGTAGGCAAAACTACTACGGCGGTTAATTTAGCGGCTTATTTATCGGCTCTGGATCGGCGGGTTTTGTTGATTGATTTGGACCCTCAAGCCAATGCTTCTTCGGCCTTTGGTATTCCTCATCATGATTTGGAAAAAGGAATTTATGAGGTGATGATTTTAGATCCGGTGACTATGGAGGAAATACTTTTAGAAACTAAATTGCCCAATCTTCACGTGGCCCCAGCCACGGCTAATTTGGCCGGCGCTAATATTGATTTGGTTAATTTAGAGCGCCGAGAGTTTCGGTTAGCTGACAATTTACGTCGGGTTTTAGCTAATTATGATTATGTGATTATTGATAACCCGCCATCATTGGGTTTATTAACCCTGAATGGATTAACCGCCGCCACTGATGTATTGATTCCGGTTCAATGTGAATACTATGCCTTGGAAGGTTTGAGTCAATTACTCCACACCATTAATTTGGTTCAGAATAATTTACAGCCGCATTTAAATATCTTGGGTGCAGTCTTAACCATGTATGATCCGCGTAATAAATTGGCTGACGCTGTGTTTAAGGAATTGTATCAGTATTTTCCTAGAAAAATTTTTCGTTCAGTAATTCCGCGGACCGTGCGGTTGGCCGAAGCGCCGTCTTATGGGCAAACTATTTTAGAATATGATCCGGGCGGCAAAGGCGCGCGTGCTTATGAAAAGTTGGCCAGAGAAGTTATTGATTTAGAAGTATAATTATTAATTCGTCATTGCGAGGATCCCGATGAAATCGGGAGACGAAGCAATCCCATGGGATTGCCAC
>JAPLWL010000001.1:0-2399 GCA_026396635.1 Candidatus Komeilibacteria bacterium
GAACAAAGATCTGCCCAGGCCACTGAGCACGGAATGCACCGTCGTGTTCCTGACCATCTCGTTGCCACTCCACCACCTGCGCATCCAAACAGCGCCAGTCCTGATCGTAAATCCCAACCACTGTTTGACCAGGACCCATACGGTATGAAGCGCCGACGGTAGGTTGAATCCTACCACCATTCGCACCATCAATCTGGTACGAATCCGGCTGAATCGACAGGTTCCAAGCCCGTTCTACCGCAATCGCCTGCTCAGTCACCCCGAACAGGCCACCCGCGATCGCCAGAACAGCGATCAGCGTGATCCAAGTATTCACGAAACGTAACATCGCGTTCTCCTTCTTATTTTACGCGATTGGTTGTTTTTCTTCGTTTGACCCCTGAGCTTTGACAAATACAATTTAGCATCTTTGTTACAGGTGCGTTATTTGTCAAAGTACATTGTCTCCTACATTTTTATTCTTAACAACCCTTAAAAAAATCGTCAAAACAATTTATTATAAAAACAATATTTAAAAACCATTTTTGATACTATTTGACTAATTCTAGCCAATATTCTATTATTAATTTGTTGACGAAAAAAGACGACAAATTATGATAGAAACTAAAATAATCAAAGCCCTATTAGCTTACGGCCTTAGTCAAAACAAGACCAAAGTTTATGTAGCAGCTCTAAAGGTGGGCACTGGCACGGTCAAAGAAATTGCCGAGCAAGCTAAATTGGCCCGACCAACAGTTCATGAAATTATCAAACAATTAATTGAAATTGGGTTGATTAATGTTAACTCCAGGGGCAAACGTAATTTATATATAGCCCGGCATCCGGAAAAGCTGGAAAACATTCTACAGTCCTATGAACGCCATTTAACTGGCGCCTTGCCTGAATTTTTATCTTTATTTAATGAAGGCGGCCACCGTCCCAAAATTCATTTTTATCAAGGCCCTAAAAGTGCTAAAGAAGTTTGGGAAGACACTTTAAAATTAAAAAATAAAATTCTTAAAGTTATCTCCATTGCCGATGTTAAAAAAGTTTTTAGTAAAGATTATTTTGACCATTACGTGCCCCGCCGCGAAAATGGTTAACCCCGGAAAACATTGGGAGGCTAGCAAAAAAGAATTACGCGAAGTCCATTTTACGCCGCCGGATTTTGCCCCGCCAATTTCCTTATTAATTTATGATGATAAAATTGCTATTTGTGGCAGCCAAACTGAAAATTTCGGCTTAGTTATTGAATCAGAATTAATCAAACAAACTTTTAATACCTTATTTGATTTTTTCTGGCAAATAACCCCCGTAGCCAAACCTAACGATCAATAGTTATGAGAGTTGAACGTAGTTTAAATGAATTAGGTCTAACTAAAACTACCGGTAGTGTGTACTTAGCATTACTACAACTTGACCAGGGTTCAGCTCAAGAAATTGCCAATCAAGCCAATTTGCCTCGAACCACAGTTTTAGGGATTTTAAAACAACTAGCTGCTTTAGGCTTAGTTAAAACCACTCCTTCAAAAAATCGGGTTTTTTATAAAGCCAATCATCCAGAAAAATTACAGTCTATTATTAATACTCGGCGCAAGGCTTTAACTGAAATCATGTTAGATTTAGCGGAAATTTACCATCAAGGTTCAGACAAACCCATTGTTAAATTTTATGAGGGCTTTGACGGCGCCAAAGAAGTTTATGAAGATACTTTAAAAATTGGCTCAAAAACCTACTATCAAATAGATTCAACCTTTGATATTTATAATAATTTAGAAAAAGATTCCATGGCCGATTATGTAACCAAGCGGATTCAAAACAAAATCAATCTCAAAGTTATTCGCTCTTATAAAAAGAAAGAGCTGGACAATTGGCCATCTAACCCAGCCGAACTAAGAGAAGTTCGCTACACTCACCTAGATTTTACTTTTCTCTCCACTGTTCTAATTTATGACAATAAAGTTGCCATTATTGACGATAAGCAGGAAAGTTTTGGCCTAATCATTGAATCAGCTGATTTGTATTATTGCTTAAAGAAAATTTTTGAGGAAGTTTGGAAATTTTGCTCTCCCAAAATTCCTTCTTAGCCAAAACAAAAGAGGCCTCGCGTGAGCAAGGCCCTCTTATTGTGTGTTCCTGTTGGAACAACTTGTGTTTATACTGTTTCACTTTCCAGAATCTCCTCAGCCATTTCCACCACCGACCTTGATGCTGGCAGGCAGCGAGAAAAAGCGACCGAGACTTTGGAAACAGAGATATCTCGGCCGGTCAATTCCGGATAACCTAACTTGATCAGCCGAGGAAGCTTCATGACCAGAAAATACTCGGCTCCTCGCTCCACGCCAGCCGGAATGGTGGCGGGCAAATAGTCGGCGTAGAAATTTGGCCAATCCAGACGCTCCAATTCCTCCTTAATCAGC
>JAPLWL010000001.1:2466-6225 GCA_026396635.1 Candidatus Komeilibacteria bacterium
AGATTTCTTCAGTAGCTGGCAGATTTGATTTTGGCAGCGGCAATTCATTGCCACAAAGAGCGGCAGCGCCCTGCTTCAGCAAGATTGCCAGTTGGGTGTAATTCCACCAAGAAACGAACTTACTCGTCATTGTTATCTTACCTTGTTTTACTTTTGATGCGAGCGTAATTCTTATACCATACTAATTAACTACTGTCAACAGAAGAAGACCGCCTCACGATGAAACGGTCTTCTAATGATTGTTGCAGCAGACAGGAATCCCTCCGAATCCTTACTGCTAAAATGGGTAATCGGCGCCGGCTTCAACATAAGCCGCTTTTTCCTTTTCCCGGAAGACGCCGATGGCCCGAGCCATTTCCGCCTTGAGTTGCATTGGATCACCTTGGCCGCCGGCTTTCGGTAGCCAGGGGAAATTGTGATCTCTGGAGGAAGACAGAATGCCCAGGTGGCCGGCCAGTTCCCCTTCGGTGATGAGTAGCGGCATGATGTTGCCGAACTTGCCGCCTTGGGCGCCAAAGCCCGGAACCAGGGCAATGCCGCCCGGCCGGATGGCGCGGAACGAGCCGGACATCCGCACCGTTGAACCCATCACTGAGAACAACGGACTAATGCCCGAACCGCCATCGAGCTCGTGTTGATCGCTGAACTTTTGCGTCAACCACAGCATAGCTTCACGAACAGTCGGCACGCTCCCGCCAATCAGATCTGACAGCTGATTCAGATTATCGGTGGACAAGGCAAACGGCCGTTGATTCTCGTTCAGGACCACGCCATTATTGGTAAACGCCAACAGGTCCTGAAAACTGGTGCCCGATGGATTTGAGGTCTGCGTGACAATCACCGCACCCTTGCCGGCCTTGAAGAACGGCAGACCCGGCGTCAGCACGTCACTACCCATCCAGGTGGTGACGGTCATGGCATCAAAACCGAACCGGCCGCCCATGCCGGGAATCACTTCCTGATCCGGATTGGCGAGGTAAGCCCAGAAGTAGGGCTCTTGAGTTGAATCAATGTCCCCACGTTTGACGTCCAGGACGGCGAAGAACGACGACTGGTTTCTGTCGGCCAGCCGGCGAAGATGGTGAAGAAGTAGTTCCAGCACCACCAAGCCAAACGGCCCGAGTCGTTCATAGAAGGCGGCCTGGGGTTTAAAAACCCGGATCCCCGACTCCCAAGCCGCGTCAATGACTTGGAAGTAATAGCCAATCACTCCGGCTAGAAACCCGGTCAACCGACTTGAGGATTCGAATTCCGCCTGAGGCCTGCCGATGAAGCCCGGCCAGTCAAGGTAGCTAACTACCCTGTTTAAAAACAATTCGACATCAGAATCCACGAATTGCAGATAGAGCTTCTCATTGAGTGCCGAATTTGGATCATAATGGGGATCCAATCCCACGCAGAGCCCGGTGCCTTGAGATTTCTGGATTTCCCAGAGCCTCAAACCCGCATTCAGATTCGCACTTGATGACATGCGAAATCCCCTTTTGGTTTAACTTTTCAATTTTCTTTGGCTTTTCAGCCATTGACTACAGCAAAAAAACCTTACAACAAAAAACCAAATTAGTCAAGACTTAATTTAAACAAAAACCCCCGTTTCCGGGGATTAATATACAGCTCAATTCTTATTTACGCTTATTCTTATGCTTAGCCGCTCGCGCTTTAAGCATTTCGTGCTTAACCGCCAACCGCTTCTTGGTTTTTTTGGAATGAGTTTTAATTGGATTACCAACTGCTGATCTTCGTTTAGCCATAAAAATATTTTTAATAATATAAGCTAGTCTATCATTTTATCAAGATATAATCAATCAAACGGTTACCGCCTAAAAATAAAAAAGATAATTATGTTTTTGCTCTAATTTTACTAACAATACCTTTAACCAAACTATTAATTAAAGCATCATCATAAATTCCTCTCATTTTTGGCTCGACAACCAATTGAGCTATCAACCCATTTATAACAATTGAGATAATCACCTTGGCTTTTAATTTGGGATCTTCGGGAATGCTGCCCAAAACTTTTCTTAATAATTGCGTCTGATCTTCTTCAGGAATTAAACCAATTTGCTCAATTAAATCACTATATTTAATTGGTTCACCACAATAAAAATCACCCTGACCCCTACTAATAATTTGAAAAAAATCATCTAATTCGTTTCGGCCCGGCGAATTCGGAAAAATACTATTAACTCCTCCAATACAGGTGGGCAATATATACAAATCATGACGCGCTCTTGAAACAACCTCGGGAATTCCCATAGCAGCCGGCTCGGGCACCCCCATGCCATTAGAATTTCTATCTTTTTCCGGATACAAAAAAATCATTTTTCCGCCCTCTTTTGAATGAGTAAGCAAGGCTTTTAAAGCCATGGCATTCTGTCTACACATTTCATTAATCACCCCGGGTTTATCTTTAAATCGAGCCATGTGCTTAGGTTGAAAAACTGGAAATTTTTCAACTCCGGAGGTAATTAAATTTGTTACTCGCGCATACTCAAAAACCTGGCTCATAATAATAGAGAGCGGCAGATCACCATAATTTTCTTGAAGAAGGGCCAGGGGCACCAAAGTATCCATTGGCGAAGTATGATTTTGAACAATCAAGACATTATTTTTTCCTTTGATAAGATCAATGGCTTGATCAAAATTCTCTTTTCCAAAAAACCTACATTTTTCTAAATTAACAAAAAAATCCACCAAAAACTTTAAAACAAGTCTTGTTTCGGGACTAGGAATATAGTGACCGCTGAATTCTTTTGGTCTTTTTTCTAAATCTTTAATAGCATTAAACAAAATGCACCTGACCTCGGCATACTTTTCTGGAACACCAAGTCTGGCCAATAAACTTTTTATACTTTGATCAACACAACCATAAATATCTTCCGGATGATTACCCAAAGCATTGAATTCACTAATTAAACCGGCAGGTTCAACTCCTCTTGGTTTATTTAATTGTTCTATTGGTCTATCTAAAATAACACCCTTCATAATTATAAAAAATATTTTGTATTATTTGGCTGACCGACTCCAGCCAGAACCGTTGGTGGTTCAACCAACTTAACGGAATAGTTTAATTTTTCACTATATTTTTGACGTATCTCGTGCGTTGTTACCAAACATTTGGTTTGGTCTCCACTTCATTCTCCGCGCGCCAGGCAGGAGTAGTGATAAGAACCATCTTCATCTTTCCTTTGTAGTAGATTCGCGTACCCGGTTCAATAGAAAGCAAGTCACCTTTTGCTACCTGCACCTCTTCATCGTTCAAGAAATAGGTTCCCTGACCTTCAAGTATCAGATAGGTGAATGTTGATTTCTTGTCGTAAAACTCTTGGTTATGGCCCTCTTCCGTATTTACAATCACCACACCGCAACCTTCTGATATTTCGGGATACACATTAAGCCGAATGCCAAATTTTTCCTTAATATCTGCCTTCTCAAGTCGATAGTTCATATATCTTTTTATACATTTCAAATGAAATGACTGCGCTTGACTTGGCTCGGGAGCAGGGACTCGAACCCCAATTAGCAGAGCCAGAATCTGCCGTCCTACCATTAGACGACTCCCGAATAAAAGTCTCTATTATATACCAAATTTAAACCATTACGTCAATCATCTCCCCGCCAAATTCTTTCAAAACATCAGCTACCACTGTCTCTTCTACCGGCTGAATACTCTCCACCATGGCTTTATGATTAACAGCCCAATTAGGATCAACCTGTCCCCTAACAATTACCTTGGCCTTTATTTTTTCCAATAAAACA
>JAPLWL010000008.1 GCA_026396635.1 Candidatus Komeilibacteria bacterium
CTGTGTACTCCCCCGCCCATGGTCGTAATAAAATCAACGCCGCCAAAGGCTTTAATAAACGGTGCTAATTTCAATGGATTTAACCCACCGGAAATAATTGGACAAACCTTTTTCATTTTACCCCAATCTTGTTCAAAAAAGTGCCCAGACGCTTTTTGGCGCAGAATCATTTGTGCTGAAACAATATCTTCTCCAACCTCACCCTTCATCTTGCCAACTCCAGCCGTGCCGGTGTGTAGTCCAGAAGCGCCGGCCAACCTAGCATGCTTGGATAAAACTAACACTGTGTAGCCCAAATGATCTTCGGGCCGAGTCAGGGCGCCGTGGCCGGCGCGATGAAAATGCAAAAACACTCCCGGATAATGCCGCCGGATAGTTTGCACAGCCGTCCAGCCGGCGGTAATGCCGTCCACCAAAAAAGCAAAACTACCGGGCTTCATATTTTTCTTAACCAACTCTGCTCTTTTAATCATCGTGTCAAAATCAGCCGCCGAGATATTAAAAGAATGAATTTTTTTATGGTCGGTTTCTTTTTCGGCTTTATCCATGGCTTTACGCACAGCTTTAACTGTGTCGGCAAACGGACAAAACTCTTGATCCGCCTGAGGTTCATCATTTTTTACAAAATCCCCACCACCCGACCAAAAATCATAACAAACTTTGGCATACTCTTTAGGCTTAAGCCCGATCTTAGGTTTAACAATAGTGCCCAAAATCGGCCGATGATAGACTTTTAAATAATTCCGCAAATTATCTAAAGTATAACTAGGCCCGTCATATTTTTTCAAAAAACTATCCGGAAACCAAACATCCAACAAACGCAAGCCAGTCACCTCGGACATACCAAAAATATTACCGGCCACATAGGTCATGATATTTTGAATATTGCCGCCTCGGTCAAAAATCCGCCAAGGATAAGCAATCCAAACCAAACCTTTTTTCTCTGAAACATGATAAACCAAAGCGTCCAAAGAATCGGAAAACTTAGTCACCGTGCCCACCCGCATATTAGTACCCGTGGAAGATTCGGCGGCTACTTCTGAAGCGACATCTAAAATCGTTTTGCCGGGCTTGGGCTGAATGGAAAAAACTGCCAAATAAAACTTACCCGTGGCCATCAATTGCTTATCTTTTAACGGTAAATCAATATATTCTTTTTGCATAAAAATAAGGTTTAAAGCCTTGTTATTATAACACTATTCACTTAGTTAAAAAACTCTTTATTTTAATATCAGATTTAATAAGGTGTACCCGCTAAAACCCACAAAACACAAAAAAATCAAACCCAAAACCAAACGTCGCCAAACCTTAGGCTGATAAAATTTTGGTAAAGCCCGATAATTAAGCCAACTAACTAAAGCAATGTGAATAGTCATGGCCACGGCATTAATCACCGCGCCAGCCACAATCAAGGATCTGGGCTCGGTTATTTTGAATAAAAATAAAATTATACCAAAAACTATCTGCGACCATAAAAAAATAAAATAAATTTTAGAAAGATGCACTCGACTGTTATGAGTTTTCTCTATCTTCTTTAAAGCATAATTTTCCGCCATGATTCTAGAAGTTGAATCCAAAATACCTAATTGCGTCTGAAACAGCATCGCCGCCACGGCCAGAAGAAAAATAACCCCTAATTTTGGAACTACCAGCTGGCCAATAGTCAAACCTTCATTAATCACAAACAAAATTCCTTGGGCATTATTGGCATGCAAACCAAAAGTCGTACTGTACGATAAAATCATCAATTAACTAATAGCCAGCAAACCTAAAAACCAAAAAACTAATAAATGCTCCCAACTGATCCGGCGCCACCAGACTAAGAACCGGCGCTGATTTTCTGGATCATCGTGAGCAAAATTTTCTCCATTTAACTTAATTTCTTGTTCTTCCCGCCGATGATGAAAAAGGCCAGCAATTTTTTGAGCATGATAACCCATGCCATAACCCTTTTCCTTAATATAAATACTTTGCGTTAAATTTAAATTGCCGCCAGCTCCGGAATAGGCAAAAGCTCCAAAAAAAGTAGCCAAAGCAATCCCCGCCGGCAAAAACCAATAACCTTCTCCCTGTCCAACCAAGCCAGCGGCTAAAGTAGCCCAATGAACATCTTTGCTAACAATAATAGCCAAAATAAAAATAAACGGAACTGCAATTAAAATAAGGGTTTTAGTAATACCCTCCATCAATTGATAAACCGTCTTACCAAAACTAATAACTAAACCAATCAATATTAATAAACCAATAGCTAAGTAGCTAAAATCTATTAAACCAAATAAATGACCCAGGACCTGAGCTGAGGCTGCAATAATTCCCGGCAAGCCAAAACCAATAAAAGTTGAGAAAATAAACCAATACGGCCAACCACTCTGCAATCGATGCAAGCCAACAAAAACGCTTTCACCCTTTACTAAAGCATAGCGTTCAATTTCCATATTAATAAAATATTGAAAACTAATACCTAGTAGCGCTCCCCAGGCAATTCCTAGGCCATAATTAGAAACCAAATACGGCCATAAAATCACTTCGCCCGAACCCAAGCCCATGGCTAAAATAACAAAACTTGGACCTAAAAGTTTTTTAAAGCCCAAAGGTTGAGGGAATTCTTTTACCAAAGTGTCAGCCATTTGTTGCCAAACAATTAACTAAATTATTTTAAAACAACTTTATTCTAACAAATTTTACCTAAAATACAAAAGGCGGCTGATTAATGCCGCCCTTTGACGCTCGTAGCCAAAAATTTTACTGAATAGCCAATAATTCAACTTCAAACACTAAAGTAGCTTTGGGCGGGATTGGGCCAGTGCCGGCATCACCATAAGCCAAGCTAGACGGAATAGTTAATTTTCTTTTTTCACCAATCTTCATGCCTACTAAGCCCTCATCCCAGCCCCGGATGACCATGCCAGCGCCCAGTACAAAATTAAAGGGTTGACCTCGATCAACACTGGAATCAAATTTAGTACCATTAGTTAAAGTACCGGTGTAATGGACGGAGATATTCTGGCCAGCCTTAGTCACAGCTTCGCCAGCGCCGGGTTTTAAAATTTCAATTATTAAACCATCAGCTAATTGAGTGGTCATATTTTTCTTATTATTAGTTAAATCTTCTGGGGTTGAAGTTATTAAAGACGGAGTTTCGGTTTCAATTGGTGTCTGAGCCGGAATTACTTCCGGCCGAGCATTGTCTTGAGCCGATCCTTGCTTATCAATGGCTGGAACAACCGAGACTATTTGATTTTCGTGTAAAATAAGCAAAACCACTACGACTATGACGACTATAGCGACTCCTAACAAAACCCAAAGTTTTTTCATACTCTTTTGATGAATAATAAAATTAGTTCAATTATTATAAACTATTTTTAAAATAAAAACAAAAACCGTCCAGCTAACGATTTTTATTACCTTTATACCTGATTTTTTGGCAGGGGAGAAAGGTGTCGAACCCTTATCCCTGGTTTTGGAGACCAGTGTTCTACCGTTGAACTACTCCCCCATCAATTAATTACAAACGTTAGGTCTTTTTAAAAAATTACTACCAAAAAAGCACGAAATTATTTAATTACCCCCGCCCAACCTCAACTCCGTAACAATTTCAGGGTGTTTTTTTAAAATATACATGTAGCGATCAGTGATTTTACCAGTTTTTTCATCAAATAAAGGAGTGCCCGCTTCGCCTTCGGCTCCTCGAGGCGAGCCGCCAGTATATACAGTACCAACCTTATCACCATATTCATTCAAACTTTTGGCTGTCAACCAGTTATCAATCTGTTGCTTAGCTGAATCAGTTAAATTGCCAACCCCCTCGGTAACAACTTTTTGTTCTTGAATTTGGATTTGATTTTCCCAAAGATTGGTCGTATTTTGCTGAGTTTTATTAAAACTCTGCTGAAATAATTTATTAATTGCCGGGCCCTGCCAAATACCAATGACTACCACAATCAATAAAACAATAAGACCAGAAACCTTAGCCATGTTATTTTTATTTAGTTTCTTTATGCATAGTGTGCTTGCGGCACGACTTGCAATGTTTATTAAGTTCCAAGCGGTTCTTTAACTTCTTCTTATTTTTAAAGCTATGGTAATTAACCCGCTTACATTCACTGCATTCCAATTTAATTAAATTATCTTGAGACATATGATCAAAATATTATTTAGTAATAAATCAATTAAGAATTAATTGGCGGCTCGGTTGAACCGGCCGAATCTACTTCACCTGAAATTTGTGGCCAACTTTTAACTACCGCTAACCAAAACACTAAAGTTACTAGCGTGGGGAGAAAAGGCCAAGTCAAACTACCCGGTAGCAGCCGCAAGACTGTCTGAATTAGCATTGGCACCACACAAATATGAGCCATGACTAGTGCCATTTCCGTCTTAGGCAAACGCAGACCCATTCTTCTGGCTGGCAATTGCAAAACCCAAGCCCAAAACCAAATATAAATTAGCCAAAAAATTCCCAAGCTAATTGCCAAAACTATAAAGAGAATTATTCCGACTAACCAGAAACTCAAACGCCAAGTACCGCCGGCAAAAACTTTTAGCTGTTCGGCGGTAATAGTTTGATCTGCCACCGACTGCCAGGAAATAAACCGAGCTTCTTGAGAAGTTTGCAGCCTCGTACCGGTCTTAGTTATCAAAGCTCCGGCACCATCCAGCCGAGGAGTCTGACGGATTCTGACTGGCAACATCAAAACGGATTAACCAATTTGGACCGCGGGGCCCAACAATAGTCTGCTGATAGGGCTGAGGCAAATTTTGAATGGTCAATTGATGATTGCGAATAACAAACTCAACTTTATCTGGCCAAGTAGACAATAAATGACCCACTTGATCAAAAGTTGTTTTTGCCGCAAAACCAACCTGCCAAAAGAAAATACTGGCAGTCACCAAGGTATAAGTAAGCCCTAACAAAATCAAGAAAAACCATCTAGAAGAAGTCTTTCCAGCGGCCACAAATCGGTAGTATTGTTTTGGTTGAAAACTTAACCAAACTTCCCTAAAAAACTGCTGCATAAGTAAAGAACTAAAATTCTTCCACTAATTAAACAAAATTTAATGGAGCCGTTGGTCGGATTTGAACCGACGACCTACTCCTTACCATGGAGTTGCTCTACCAGCTGAGCTACAACGGCCTATGTTTATATTTACTTTAATTCAACTAACAAGGAACAATGGCTGCGCCAGCCGAAGTCCCGATTTATCAGGGCGAAGGCTGGTGGGTGGAGTAGGATTCGAACCTACGAAGGCCGAAGGCCAACAGATTTACAGTCTGCTCCATTTGACCGCTTTGGTATCCACCCGTCAATTAATCTTTTAAATGCCTCGCCACCCTTATAAGATTTAACTTGCAATTCCCTTTTATAGGCTTCCTGCTTACTATCAAAGAACTCTTGGTAAACCACTATCCATGGTCGACCAAACTTAGTAGAACGGACCAAACCATGGTTATGTTGCAATAACCTCCGTTCTAAATCACCGCTATGACCTATGTAATACTTACCTGTTTTAGAACTTTTTAAAATATATAAAATGAACATAAAAACGGAAGATTTATGCCGCCGTTGGCGGCACCCCGCCGCAGGCGGTGGCAGTCTGCTCCATTTGATCCCGACTTGTCGGGATATCCACCCTTTAACTATTGAACAATAAATGGAGCCACCCGTCGGGTTCGAACCGACGACCTATGGTTTACAAAACCATTGCTCTACCAACTGAGCTAGGGTGGCCCAAGCTATTTCAGTTTACACCACGCCATTGATTGTAGTAAAACCATTGCTCCCTGCCTGGCCGGCAGGCAGGTACCAGCTGAACCCCGCCCGCATCGCCTTGCGAAGCATGGCGGGCGCGGTAGGGTGGCCTAAACCATCCGCAGCACCCCTAAAGATCGTCAATTTGCTCCCGCAATTCGGATAGCTTCTGATTATCCGGATTAACTATCTGTAATTTTTCCCAAGCCTTGATGGCTTCTGGTTGGTCTTGGAGAATTATACTGATTTCAATCAAAAAGTCAAGCAAAACAACATTCCGAGGCTCAACTTCCAAGCCCTGTTTAATAACCTCCTGCGCCTCATTCGTTTGACCCATAGCTTGATAGGTTTTGGCTAAAGCCAAATAACTTGGCACATTGGCTGTATCTAGGGTTAAAACCCGATGATATTCTTGAGAAGCGGTTAATAAATCCCCTTTAGCCTCAGCCAAATCAGCCAAGCCCAAATAAGCCAGAGGGTCTTTGTCATTTAATTTAAGCAAAAATTCAAAAACTTCCTTGGCTTGATCATAATTTTTCTGGCGTCGATAGACTTCTCCTAAACCCCGATACGCTCCCACATTATGAGGATCAACGGCAATAACTTGCAACAAAATTTTTTCGGCCTCAACCACTCTGTCGGCGGCCAAAGCTTTTTGCGCTTCTTGTAATTTTACGCTGGCGGCCTGTTGCTTGCCAATCTCCGTGGTAAA
>JAPLWL010000015.1:0-7636 GCA_026396635.1 Candidatus Komeilibacteria bacterium
AACTGGCGCCAAACAAACTGCCCTGGCAATCATTGTTTGGCGAGCAAGCAAAAGACCGGACGCTTTGAACCTTGAATTGGACGCGCCAAGTCTTGCCGCCATCCACCGAGCAAAAAATTCCTCCGCTGCCGGATTGGGACCAGATCGCGCCAGTCCCAACGAACAACCCTAGGGAGTGCGCCATTAAGGCGGTCACTCCTTTGGGCGCCAACTGTTGTGGTCTGATAACTAGCACGAACTGCTCCGTTTGTTAAGGCAACTCTGCATAACTGTTTACCGTTTGACCTTAATACAAAAAAACAGACTTGTAAAGCCTGCTTTTAAAATTAATTTATTATAATTTATTCAATTTTTGGTTTATCAATTACTAAAGCTTCTACGGTTTTATCGCCGCCCGCAATTTTAATAACATCTTTTTCAATTTTAGCAAACTCGGCGTAAGCCGAATTATACATATTAACCGTAGTGCCTAAATTATTGCCTAATTTTTGTAAATAAGTTTCATAACTACCCAAATGCTTACCCAAAGCTTCCACGCCCTTACGGATTTCCATGGCCGTTTCTTCAATTTTTAAAGCCCGTAATCCCTGCATCACTGTTTGTAAATAAGCCAAAAAAGAAGTAGGCGAAACAATAATTACCTTATATTTATTAGCGGCGCGCTGGATTAAATTTTCCGTATCTTCCGTCACCGCACCAATTTTATTAATCAGCAAATCATAATAAATAGCTTCATGCGGAATAAACATAAAGGCAAAATCCATGGTGCCTTTGTTGGGTTGAATATATTTGGCGGTTTCCTGAATCCGCAATTTTAAATCATTAACAAAGAGTTTTTCCAGCCGGTCTTTTTCCGCATCATTACGCTCTTCCACCAACCGGTTATAATTTTCCAAAGAAAATTTAGAATCAATAGGGATAATTTTATCTTTTACTCTAACAATAGCATCCACAATCAATTTATTGCCTTTTTCATCCTGACCTAAATCATACTGCATTTCAAAACTGCCCGGCGGCATGACATTTTTTAATAATGTTTCCAAGTAATACTCACCTAAAATTCCCCGCTGTTTAGGATTTTTTAAGATATCAGACAAGGATTTTAATTGATCGGCAAAACCCACCACCTGTTTATTGGTTTCATCCAACTTGGTCAGCCGTTCCGTCACATCACGGATAATAGTAGCTGATTGAGAAAACTGCTGTTGCATCACCTGAGAAGACTGATGCAATTTACTATCTAAAGTTTTATTTAGTTCATTAAGCTGATTTTGCAACATCAACATGGCTTGATCTTGCGAAGTATCTTTAATCGGAGTTTGATTTTTACCAAATAATCGGTAAACCAAAACAAAGCCAATAATGACTACTCCTAGAACAATAATCAACAATACTTCCATCATCATATTAAGATAAATTAAACAATTTATTGGCGTTTTGAGCAGTTAATTCAATAACTTCCCCTAAACTCCAACTTCTTAATTCGGCGATTTTTTTGGCTACTTCTTCAACATAAACCGGTTCATTGCGCTTGCCACGGTAGGCTTGCGGCGCTAAAAATGGCGCATCGGTTTCTATCAACATTCTATCACGCGGACACATTTGCGCAATCTCTCTAACATTATCGCCCTTAGGAAAAGTAATAATGCCGGTAAAACCCAAATAAAAACCTAGATCCAAAAACTGCTTGGCCTCGGCTACCGTACCCGCAAAACAATGAGCTACTCCGGCCTGATAATTTTCAGCTTGCAAAATCTTAATAATCTCACTATAAGCCGACGGCTTATCACTGTCTTTACTAGCCCGAGCATGAATTATTAAGGGCAAATTAAACTCTCTAGCCAAAGCAATTTGTTGGCGAAAAATTTCAGTTTGTTTTTGATAAACTTTTCCAAAATCACTACCCAATTCCGACCAGCGATAAAAATCTAAACCGCACTCACCTATAGCCACCACGGCTTGACGATGAGTGGCAATAAGCGCACTAAACTGTTCAATATTAAAGTCTTTGGCAAAACCATCATCCGGATGCAAACCAACTGAGGCAAAAAAACTGCCCGGATATTTTTCGGCTAAAGCAATTACCTCCTGACTAGATTCATAATCAACCCCAATATTAATAACTTGCATTGGGTAAGACAAACACCGAGCGATGGTGCCCGCCCGCCAAGACTTGCCGTCAGGCGTGTCGGGCAGGTCATCGCCCGGCTGATTATATTCTGGAAAATTTAGATGCGCATGAGTATCAATCAACACACTACTGGGTTCCTTTGGGCAGCTCTTTAGGCAGCTGGTTTAATAAATTTTTTCCTTGCTCCCCTAAATTATTAAGCAAATCCTGATTAATGGGTAAATTTTTTAAATCAAAGCCGGCTGGCAGTTTTAGATCACTGGGCCATAAAGCTTCTGATTGCTTCAAGGCGTCCGGCAAATAAGGCGAAATCATTTGACCTACAGCCAATAATTTAGGAATAAATTTAGAGGTAGTTTCTGACGGCAATAACTTTTGGCCAAACGGTAATAAAGTAATTAAATAAACCGCAATGCCCAAAATCAAAACTCCTTCAATAAAACCAAAAATGGCGCCTAGTAAATGATTAAAACTTTTTAAAAATGGAATAATGGCCACCAAATCAAAAACTTTATTAAGCACCAAGAAAGCTAAGGCGACCAACCGATTGATAACAATAAACACTAAAATATAAGCGCCCACGCCCGCCACTAAACCGCTCTTTACAAACCCACCCAGCCACTCGGCCACTCCGGGATAATAATGATTAGCCAAAATAATCCCCAAGATAATTCCCACAATACCACCCACGGCCTCAATTAAGCCCAGCTTCAAACCTTTAAAAACAAAAACTCCTAAAAAAATTAAAATTAGCAGGTCTAATAACATCATATGATTTTTACCAATTATTTAATAATATTGGTGAGTTCTTAGTTTAACCGAGGAAATAAAGCTTCCTCTTTCTTTATTATATCACTAGTAAATTGTTTTGTAATCTTAGCCGAAATAGCTGGCATAATCGGTGCTAATTTTTCAGCTACCAAAATAATTAACTCGCCGACTTGACCCAAAACCTCTTGGGTTGACGCCAGATCAGTTTTAACCAATTGCCAGGGTTTTTTCTCATCAATCAATCTATTAGCCTGATCAATGAGGCTTCTAATTGCTACCAAATACTCATAGATGAAAAATTTATTTAAATCTGGCAGATCATTATTTAAATTAAGAGAGTTTTTCTTAGTAATGGGATTTTTACCGGCTAAATAGGTTTCAATCATATTGGCGGTCCGTGCCACTAAATTGCCAAGACCATTAGCCAAATCATTGTTGTAGCGTTCTTTAAAAAGACTGGCCTGCAAATCTGCTTCTTGGCCCAACGGAAATTGAGACAATAATAAATACCGCGTTCCGTCTTGGCCAAACTGAGCCACTAAATCATTAGGGTCAATAACATTGCCAATGGACTTAGACATTTTTTGTCCATCAATAGTAAAGAAGCCGTGAATAAACATGGTTTTGGGCAAAGGCAAATTTAAAGCCATTAACAAGGCTGGCCAATAAATAGTATGAAATTTGCTAATATCCTGAGCCATTAATTGAACATCAGCCGGCCAATATTTAGCCATTAATTCTAAATTTTTCGGATAACCCAAGGCTGTAATGTAATTAGACAAAGCATCAATCCAAACATAAGCCACTTGGCCAGGGGCGAACGGCAAATCCACTCCCCACTTAACCGAAGACCTGGAAACAGAAAAATCCGGCACATTTTGTTTGATAAAACCCAGGGCCTCATTTTTTTTATGTTCTGGCAAAATTTGCAACTCACCGGAAACTATTTTTTGCTCAATCGCCGGTAAATAATCAGCAAGGCGGAAAAAATAATTTTTTTCTTTTAATACTTCCGGCGCCCGCTTATGATCAGGACATAAACCGTTCACTAGTTCTTTTTCCGTTAAAAACTTTTCACAGCCCGTACAATACAGCCCGGCGTATTCTCCTTCATACAAAACCGGGTTGTTGGCCGGGGTTTTAGCTTCAAGTAATTTTTGAAAAATATCCCGAACCGCCTGCTCATGATTGGGATCAGTGGTGCGGATAAAATAATCATAAGCAATGCCCAAATGATCTTTGTCCCAAGCGGTTTTAAATACTCCACTCACTTGATCACAAAACTCTTGTGGCGTTTGATTATGTTTAGCGGCCGCCTCGGCAATTTTAGAACCGTGTTCATCGGTGCCGGTTAGAAAAAAGGTGTCCTCGCCGTTTTGCCGGTGATAGCGGGCTAAAACATCCGCCACCAGTGTGGTGTAAGCATGGCCGGCATGCGGCTTATCGTTAACGTAATAAATTGGCGTGGTTATATAAAATTTTTTGTCCATATTTTTCCATTGTCATTCCCGCGAAAGCGGGAATCCATAATGCTATTAAACTACTGTGGTAAATTATTTTGCTTTGTCTATAACCACCACAAACTCGCCCTTAATTTTCCCGGCTGGAATTTGCTTTAATAATTCACCAGCTGTTCCCCGCCACATGGTTTCAAACTGTTTGGTTAATTCCTTCATTACCACCAACTGCCGACTTGGGATAACTACTACCAACTCACCTAATAATTTAACCAGCCGATGGACTGATTCAAATAACACAATAGTCCGGTTGGTTTTGGCAATTTCTGCCAATTGAGTCTGCCGTCCTTTTTTATGAGGCAAAAAACCCAAGAACAAAAATTCATCCGTTACAAACCCGCAAACGCTTAAGGCGGCTGCTAAAGCTGATGGCCCGGGAATTGGTTCGGCAATATCTGAATTCTTAGTTTCCGCCACCAGCCACTGGATCAGTTGATTGCCTGGATCAGCCACGCCCGGCGTACCAGCATCCGTGACTAAAGCCAAGCGCTTATTTTGTTCCAGCCAAACTTTAACCTGGCCAAATTCTTTAATGGTACTGTGTTGATGTAAACTAACTAATTTTTTGCCTTTGATGGCATAGTGTTGCAATAATTTATTAGTCACCCGAGTATCTTCACACAAAATAATTTCAGCCTGCTCTAAAGTTTTGAGCGCCCTAAAAGTAAAGTCTTCTAAATTGCCTAGCGGCGTGGCCACTACTGCTAAACGAGTCATATTTTAATTTTCTTGCGGCAATTTATTATTAACAATATCAGTAATCACCACCATGACCGCTGTAGTAATTGGTACGGCTAAAATAGCGCCAAAAACTCCGGCCACTTTTAAACCAATCAAAATCACAATAATACTTAACAGCGGGTTAGGCCTAAAGCGCTCACTTAAAATTCTAGGAGTAATGACTAAGCTCTCTAACTGTTGAACCGCTAAATAAACAATAATCTCAAAAGCACTCCCTAAAACTGCCAAAAGCAAGGCATAGGGTACGCCCAAAACTCGTAAACCAATGTAATACAAAATTCCTACTATTAAAGAGGTCACTAATTGACCACGGAGCCAAGAACCAGTCCGCAAACGAATTTTATTTAATAACTCCAAATAATAACCCTGAGACCGAGTTGAGCTAATTGAACCAACAAATTGTTTTAAACCTTTTTCTTCGGCAATAAAATAAAAAGCAATCACCCAAACTAAAATAAAGCCGATCAAGCCGCCAAAAACATTAAAAATAGTATTAGTTAAAGGCGCTTCGCTGGTGGTAGCCGAAGTCGCCGGCAAGAGCTGCTGAGCGGTTTCCCGGCTCAACTGGTTGCCACTAAAACTCACCAAATTTTGAATAATTTTATTGTAATAATAAGGAAAATGATTGGCAATGGCCGAAGCCTCCTTAGTTAAGGGTGGCACTAATACAAAAACCACGCCAAACAACACTACAAAAATCAAAAAATAAATTAAAACCGTAGCTAAAATCCGATGTAACCCCCGGCGAGCCAACCAGCTAATAACCGGCTCCAAGGCCGAAGCCAAAACCAAGGCAATGAAAATAATTCCTAAAACTTCGCTAATTAGGAATAAAAAACCCAAAACCATTAAAATGCCGATTACTTTTAAAATAGACCGGCTGGAAAGTTGAAGAGTTACCACTTCTGTTTTAGGCATAAGACTTTAAAGATAATTTTTGTAATTGATTTTGAGGGCCGATTGCCACGCCGCTTAACAAGCGATGGCGGAAAATTTCATTGGCCACCTTTACCACCTCAGCCAAACTCACCCGATCCCAATCAGTCAATTGTTCCTCAATGGTCTTAACTCTGCCTTTTTCTAATAAATATTGATCCGTGAGCCAATGAATATAAGTGGAAGAATCCTCTATTCGTAAAACCATTTTACCTTTTAAAAATTCTTTGGCCCGCTCTACCTCTTCTTTAGTTACCCGACCCTTTTTAATACTATTAATTTCTTCAATAATAGCCGTAATTGCTTGCTCCACCTGTTCTTTTTTCAAACCAGCCTGAACTGCCAAATTACCAGTATCTTCAAAAGTATTAAGCTGCGCTTTAACAAAATAAGCTAAGCCTTTCTTTTCCCGAATTTCCATAAATAACCTAGAACTCATGTTGCCACCCAGGAGCGTGGCCAAAACCTGGGCCGCGGGAATTCTTTTATCCAAATTATGGAAAGCCGGCCAACCTAAAGCCAGTTGCACCTGTTCGGTTGGTTTATCCCAAACCTTCCAAGCCTTTTTAGCACCAACCTTGGACCAACTTGGAAAACTCGCCGATTTTTTAGTCGCCTTAGCTTTACCAAAATATTTATTCAATAATTCCACGCTCTCTAAAATGCCAACATCGCCAGCTAAACCAATTACAATATTGCCCAAATGATAATGTTTCCGATAATAATTAACCAACTCTGCCTGCGGCAACGCACCAATAATTTCGGCTGGGCCGCTAATTAACCGGCCTAAAGGATGATTAGGATACATGGCCTCTTCCAACCGAGCATCAGCCTGCATCAAGGGATTATCCTCATACATATTAATCTCTTCAATAATCACTCCCCGTTCCCGCTGCATTTCTTTTTTATCAAACAAAGGCGCAAACAGCATGTCAGAAAGAATTTCCAAAACTAACGGCAAATGTTCCGAAGCTGCTTTAATATAATAACCCGTATAATCTTTACTAGTAAAAGCATTATAATCCGCGCCCAGTCCATCCAACATCTTGACCAATAATTCCGGCCGTGGCCATTTTTTAGTACCCTTAAACAACAAGTGCTCAATAAAATGAGAAACTCCATTAATTTTGGCTGGTTCATACCGCGAACCAACTTTAACCAAAATTAAAGCCGTAGCGGCTTTGGTTTCCGACTGCGGCGCAATAATTACCGGTACATTATTATTTAACCGAATAAATGAATGTTGACTCATAAAATAATCCTAACTGACAAGCACTAAATCCCAACAATATTAAAATCCTAATTTTTCAATAAAATAAGCTTTCAATTCTGAAATAGCTATGCGCTCTTGAGCCATAGAATCCCGATCCCGAACTGTAACTTTATTATCTTCTGGCGTATCAAAATCCACGGTAATACAATATGGGGTACCAATTTCATCTTGCCGCCGATAGCGCTTACCTACTGAGCCGGTTTCATCGTACTGAATATTCCAGCCCGACCGAAGCTCGGCAACAATTTTTTCTGCTATTTGGGTTAA
>JAPLWL010000015.1:7768-18483 GCA_026396635.1 Candidatus Komeilibacteria bacterium
GGCAAAATTGCAATTTTAACTGGGCTCAGCGCATAAGGCAAACGCAGAACTATTTCTTCTTCCTTAATAGCTTCGGTAGTGGTAGAACGGCCGCCCTCAATTTCTTCATAAGCCTCTAACAGTGTTACCAAAACCGTCCGTTGTAAACCCAAAGATGGCTCAATCACGTGAGGCAAATATTTTTCTCCACTTTCTGGATCAGCGTAAGTTAAATCCACGCCGGAAATTTGCTGATGGCGGCTTAAATCAAAATCAGTCCGGTACGCCAGGCCGTACAATTCTTTGGTGCCAAACGGATATTTATATTCAAAATCAACTGTCCGCTTGGAATAAAAAGCCCGCTCGCTTTCTGGAATTTCATGCAAAACCAAATTATCTTCTTTAACTCCAATAAAGGCGCACCATTTTTTCATTAATTCTAACCAAGCTTCAAAAGATGTTTGCCAATCAGCTGGCCGAATAAAATATTCCACTTCCAGCTGTTCAAACTCCCGCACGCGAAAAATATAATTTTCTACCGTAATCTCATTACGGAAAGACTTACCAATTTGAGCAATACCAAATGGCACCTTAAGCCGACAGCTTTGCAAAACATTCTTATAATTAACAAAAATACCGCCGGCAGTTTCCGGCCTAAGATAAACTGAGCTAGCTGTGTCTTCGGTTGGGCCGAAAAACATTTTAAACATGCCATTAAAATTACGCGGTTCAGTTAATTGACCACCACAGTCCGGACAAGCCAAGTCAACCACAGATTGAGGCTTTTCTTTATCATGTTTAGGCTTAGCCGCAGCTGCTTCCAATAAATGATCAGCCCTAAAACGCTGATGGCACTTTTTGCACTCCACCAAAGGCTCATTAAAATTCTGAACATGGCCAGAAGCCTCCCAGGCCCGCGGATTCATTAAAATAGAGGCGTCCAGGCCAACCATGTCTGCCCGCTCCCGCACAAACATCCGCCACCACTCTTTTTTGATATTATTGGCTAATTCCACGCCCAAAGGACCAAAATCATAAATAGCCGCCAGGCCGCCGTAAATCTCTGAGGAAGGAAAAATAAAACCCCGCCGTTTGCAGAGTGAAATAATTTTATCCATGGATATTTGTTTAGTCATAAGCGATTTGAAAAATAAAATCTTTATTAATATACCAAAAATAAGGGTTTTTAGCAAGTAGTTAATTGTTTTTATACCGCTGCCGCGGAGGCCCCATTTCTTTTGCCTTGATGCAAAAGAAATGGGGAAAGAAAAAATCAAGGCCAGCAGAAAAATATCTAAAACCTTGCTCGCCAAGCTAAACAAAATAAACTCCCCCGAGCTAACGCTCGGGGTCAAACAATATTTTGTTTTTAACGCTTGGCTCGACTGCGGTTTTTGACGATATTTTTCTGAGGCCAGAATAGATGCAAATGCAACCTCTTAACCTTTTAATCTTTTATCATTTTCCTTTTTAACCAGGCTTAAAATAATTTCAAAATTATCATTATCTAAGGCTTTTTTCTTTTTTTCTACGCCGCATTCAAGACATTTATGATAAATCTCATAATCTTGCCGGCCAAGTAATTGAACTCTGATTGGTTCCATTAGACCCTTGCATTTATTAGCCCGATCACCCGGCTGGTCATCAACGTGTTTAGACCACAAACAATAAGGACAATGATTGGTATAGCCATCACCCTTAACGCGCTTGCGGCAATGGCCGCAGATAAAATTTTCTCTTTTTCTAATGAAAGTCATAAAAACAGAATATCATTTTTACTACCGGTTTGTCCATTGAGAGGAGTCGCCAGACCACTGAAGAGCGAGTATAATATAGCCATGGCTAAAAACTACGAATTTTACACCACCTCCCAAGAAGCCTGGGATGCCATGGAACAAGTCATTAAAAACGCTAAGGACTCTATCTACTGGGAGTCTTATATTTTTGCCGACGATGAAATAGGTCAAAAATTTTTACAGCTCTTAATTGAGAAGAAAAGACAAGGCCTGGAAGTTAAGTTAATTTTTGACGCCATTGGCTCTTATGGCTTTTCTTTAAAAAAAATTAATGACTTGCGGTTGGCTGGACTTGATCTCCATTTTTTCCATGGCCGCTCTGGTTTTGGTCGCTATCGATCCTTTGTTAAGCGGATGTGGGAACGGACTCATAGAAAAATTTTAATTATTGATAAAAAAATTGGTTTTGTTGGTGGCATTAATGTTAAAAAAGATCAAGCCGACTGGCTTGATTTACAAGTCAAAATTGAAAGTCCATTGGTAGTGCTCCTATTAAAAGAATTTGCCAAAAATTACTTTTGGGCCGGCGGCCAGGATCAAAGTCTAAAAAAGCTCCGTCGCCTCAAAGTCCGGCGGGTTACTGACTTAATAAACTTTGTTTTTGCTTACCCGGGTTCAGCCACTTCCCGCTCGCGCCAGTTAATGATGCGGGCGATCCGCCAAGCCCGCCACGAATTGATTATCGTTAATAGTTACTTTATTCCGGACTGGCGTTTTTTTCACGCTCTTAAAAAAGCTATCCGCCGAAAGGTAACCATTAAAATTCTCCTACCCCACTCAACTGACCTATGGTTTCCTACCTATGCCGCTCAAGCTTTATGGGAATATACCCAAAAATTAGGCGCGGAAATTTACACCATGCCGATCATGCTCCACGCCAAAGCCGTAATAGTTGATCAGCGCTGGGCCACTATTGGCAGCACCAATTTAGATTATCGAAGTTTTTTCTTTAACCACGAAATTAATATAGTTTTCTCTGACCCAGAAATGCTTATTGACCTACAAGAAATTATCAGCCGCTGGTTTGCTCAAGCCACTAAATTAGAAGAGCGGCGCTGGACCAAACGCAAGCTTTGGCAAAGACTCAAAGAGTGGTTTGCCTCGCGTTTCCAAAAATGGCTATAAATATCAGTGGCCAATAAATAACTGCCAAATAATATACAAAACTAAAACCAACATTAAAATTGGCGAGAGCCAAAGATAATCCGGCCAACTAATCGCCCAAGGCCAGGACCATTTGGAAAACGGAAAAAACGGCATAATAGAACTGATATATTTAAAATCAGTTTTTTCTTTATGCGACCACAGATCAATTAATATGTGACTAGCCCAAGCCAGGCCAAAAATTGGCCCTAACCAAATCCAGAGCAACCAAACCAAAGCCGCCGTCAGCCAAACCGAATGAAGCAACTCATACAGCCAGCCAAAAAATTGCGGCACCTCTTTCCAGCGCTCCAATGTTCCAACTTTTAAAGCTTTATTAAAACCAAACCGAGCTATTTCTTTTCTTTTTTTCCATAACAAATAGGCATGAGAAGGTATGCCATTAATCAAATCCGGAGCCACTGCCAACAAGCCACAAATAACTAATTGACTCGGTTCATTAGTTACCGTAGCGCCAATGGCCACGCCGGTTAGAAAATGAGTGCCGATATCCATATATTTTAAATTAATCTTTGTTTAATTCCCTGTCTAATTTTTTCCATCAATTGGAGGTAAAACTCCACATTATTCAGAGTTGCCAACCGTAAAGCCAATGGTTCTGACACGGAAAACAAATGCCGCAAATAGGCTTTAGAATAAATCCGTAACTCCTTTAATTTACTATCTTTATTAATTGCGGTTAAATCATTTTTAAATTTTTCGTTAGTGATGGTAAAAGTTGTGTAGCCGACGTCGCCCGCCCGGCACGCCTTCGGCGAAGCCGTGGCGGACGGGCCGAATAAACGAATAACACCTTTGGACAATTTACCTATTTTTTTTACTTTAATAAACTTGTACAGCCGGCCGTGCCGGGCTTCTCTGGTTGGAATCACGCAGTCAAACATATCAATCCCCCGCTTGACTGCCTCCACAATATTTTCCGGATAACCCACACCCATTAAATACCTAGCCTTATTGGCCGGCAAAGCCGGAACCGTATAATCCAAAATTGAATACATCTCTTCATTGGTTTCACCCACCGCTAGCCCACCAATCGCATAACCGGAAAAATCCATTTTTACCACTGCAGCGGCCGACTGCAATCTTAAATCTTTAAACAAGGCACCCTGAACAATGGCAAATAATAAACTGCCGTCCTGAGCTTGATATTTTTTTGCTTGGTTAGCCCAGGCCAAAGTTATGGCCAAATCTTTTTCAGCTTGAGCGCGCGAACATTTAGAGGGCGAACAAACATCCAAAACCATTCTAATATCCGAATCAATAACTTTTTGAATCTGCAAAACTTTTTTAGGAGTAAACAAATGCTTAGAGCCATCATAGGTTGATTGAAACTCTACGCCCTCTGTTTTTATTTTTCTAATTTTACTTAAAGAAAAAACTTGGTAGCCGCCCGAGTCGGTTAAAATCGGCCCGACAAAATCCATAAACCGATGCAAACCTCGTTGCTTTTTTAAAACTTCCAAACCCGGCCGCAAATACAAATGATAGGTATTGGCTAAAATAATGGGTGCACCAATCCGCCGAACATCTTCGGTGGTCAAAGTTTTAACTACTCCCTGAGTCCCAATGGTCATAAAAAAGGGAGTTTGAATTTTCCCCTTCCTGGTAAGCATTACCCCTAAGCGCGCTTTAGAATTACTGCTGGTTTTAATTAATTGAAAATTCTTCATGGTACTACCTTTCCCTTACCCGCTGCCTGCTTATCACCAACTAATTCTGAAGTAAGTAACGGTGCCTCCACCGTAGTTGGTTTATTAGTACCTAATGCCTGGCCGCTTAACAGGGCGTTTTGGCTTAAAATCAACAGCTGATTAACCTGATTGGCTTGCGGCACCACGCTTACTAAAAAACTGGCGCCAACAAAATCTTTGGGTGCTAATTGACCCAAATTCCAAATCACTTGCCGGCTGGAACTGACAAAGGTCAAACTGCCTGGCCGATTTTCACTAACCATTTTTTCAAAATTAACATAAGGCGGCAATACTGTTTTAACACTGGCCTTATTTAAACCATCACCACCCAAAACTTTCCAATAAATCCGATACTGGGTTGAAGTGCCAACTTTAGGAGGCAAGGCACCAGCGCCAACAGTCTGACCATCAGCAAAGTACCGAACTTGAGCAAATAAATTTAATCCACCTACTACACTGACACTCAACGGCACACTGGTAATGATAATACTCTGGCTATCAAGTTGATAACTAGTTTTGGCTAAAATATTCAAAATTAATTCTTCCGGATCTAGCAAATCAATGTCAGTTGGTTTAGCCACCAAGGGCAAACTAATAACTTGAGTCCGATCCTGTTCGGCCGGCAAATCCGAGGCCGCCCAAGAAACAACTCCATCCTTAACCGACACTCCTTCTACCGGCGTCCATTTAGACCAATCTATTAATTGGCCATTGAAAGTTAAATTAGTAATAACTGAACTTAAAGACGATTGAGTTGGATTTTTTAAAGCCACCTCCAAAACCAATTGATCTCCCCAATTAACTGCTCCCTGGGGCTGAATTAACCGAACTCCCACATTAACCTGATTAGCCGCTGCCTCAACTGAACCCCGATTTTGATAAAGAATCTGTTCGGTTTGATTATCAGCCAACTGACTAACCGTGGCTCGCCAGTAATAACTACCAGCCGGAACTTTATCAATGCTAACTTTAAATTGTTGTTCCTGCTGAGCCGGCAACTCCTCTACCAGCCAACGACTTGGCAAAGTACTACTGGGGAAGGTACCAATAACTTTCCAAGTTGGCGGCAATTCCCAAAACACTTTTAATTTCTTTAAAGAGTTAGCCGTAGCATTGCGAGCATTAAGAGTTAAAGTAATTGGCTGATTACTAAGGATCTGGCTAGGCGCCACTACTGTTCCTTCAATAATAGCTGCCGTGATAACACTTTCTATGCCGGCTTCTGAAACAAAAGGCGAATTAATATTAGCCGGTTGATAAGATAACCGAGACTGCCATTTTTTAGCATCACCAACTTTACCAACAATCTGACCGCTAATTTCTAACTTACCACTTTGACCAGGATCCAAAGCTGGTAGCTCCCAAATATTTTGACTCTTAGCTTGAGGCGGTAAACTGGCACTGGCAAAATAAAAACCCTCCGGGTAAGTTAAGACTAATTCTAAATTATTAGCGCCCACATGATCCTGATTAACATAATCAACCATGAGCTTAACCAACTGCCCCGAAGTTAAAGTTGGCGGCATAGTTAAAGTTACTTTGACTCCACTACTAGCCGTGGGCTTACCAAACAGCAACCAACCGCCTAAAGTGGCGCCGCTAATCAACAATAATAATAAAACTAAAAACAACAACCAACCGCCGCTTTTTTTCCGACGCGGATACCGAGAATTTACTTTTGCTGTTGTTGCCATAGATACCAATGAAAACTAGGAATATCATCTTCTATGATATAGCGGATATAAGAAAAAGTAAATTGTTCTAATTCAACCAAATCTTGAGTTAAGCAAGTAATGGGAGTATTTTCCAAACTAAGACAATGCTGTCTAAGCTTTTCGGCTGAAGCAGAAATAGTATTATCCCACTTCTGAGGTTGAGTTAACAAATAACCTAAAGAATCCAAAGTTTGCCAAAAATATTTTAACACCACAAAACGCTTACTAGAAAAGTCCGTTGATTTTTCAATAAAATCAAAAACTTTTAAAAATTGAGTATAAACCCTAGGTTCGGCCACACCAATGGGCAGTAACCGTTCAGTCACCTGGCTAACCATGGCAATTAAGGCTGTGTCCAAAAGATTAGTAAATCGCCAATGATAAATTTGTTGAACTCCGGCTAAACCAAATATCCAAACTGCCAGCTAGTTTACTTTGGCTTTTAGCACCGGCTTTAACCAAAACTTCTACCTTGCCTTGTTCGGAGGAAAACAAAGTATACAAACGGTCGGCTTCTTTGGTCTGGCGAAATGATAAACTAATGGCTTCGGTTTTGGAATATGACACAGCTTTTGTTAATCAATAGAAATAATAGCTTTACCGGTATTATACCGATTTTGATAAGAAGAATACAACCAGTCTTCAGGATTTTTTACTAAGCCATGTTTAACCGCGTTATAGTCAATATAATTAACAATGTTTTCAAATTGCTGTTCGGAACAAATTATTCGGTCATAAAATGATTTTTGCCAAATGGTATTATCTTCCGGTTGTTGCTGATCGCCGAGGATAAATTCCTCTTGCTGATCGCCGAGGATAAATTCCTCGGCTACGGCGGTTAATTGTTTATTCCTCTTCTGGTAACCGAGGAATTCATCCTCGGTTACCGCCAAATTATATTGGCGGGCAAATCTTCCCTTTATATGCCTAATGACATCGGAAATCGTATTGCGCTCATTGGGACAAATTAATAAATGAATATGGTCTGGTAAAACAACAAAAGCCAATAAAACAAAATGCAATTTGGATCGGCAATAATCCAAAACCTCTAAAAATAATTTAATCACAAAATCACTACAAAATATTTTGTGTTGTTGAAGAGTTCTACAAGTTATAAAATAAAAACCACCCTCAATAAAGATTCTCTTTTGAGGCATAAGTCACCTTTCTTTAAATTACCCTAACGTGACCGCCGAGGATAAATTCCTCGGCTACGACGGTTGATGTATTATCACCCTACCTGCAACCGAGGAATTTATCCTCGGTTGCCATTATTTCACTAATAACACCTTAACGCCCTCTCCATCAATAACCAATTCTTTATCACCTGCTCCAACTTTTATTTCTTTACTAATAGTTGATTTTTTAATTTCTTCACTGAATTTTTTCAACATTTCAATAACTAATTCAGAATCAGTTTGATATTCTATAACTACCACATCATTGATTGATAATTTTTGTTCTTTACGAAGCGCGTTAATCTGCCGAACAAACTCTCGACTCAGTCCTTCTTGTTTTAATTCCGGACTTAAAACCATATCTAATTCCACCGCTAGTTCTTTTCCCTCAGTCATCACGACTTCTTTTACATTAACTTCGTCTTTAATCAAATCTAAATAATCAGAAGAAAGTTTAGCGCCGCTAACCATTAACTTAGCTAATGGTTGCCGAATTTTAATCCCAACTTCATCCCGTTTAGCTAAAGCTAACTCCACAATTTTTTTGACCACATCCATATCTACTAATAAACTTGAGCCTTGTAACCATTCAGGAACCGACTTAACATCCGGCCAAACTTCTAGGTGAACTGATTCTAATTCTCCGCCCAATTCTTGATACAACCAATCAGCTGTAAATGGCATAACCGGCGCCATTAACAAAGACAATTGATGTAAAACATATTTTAAAGTAGTTAAAGCCGCTTGTTTATCTTTTTTATCATCACCTTTAAACCTATCTCGACTTCTTCTTAAATACCAAGTTGAAAGATCATTAATAAAATCAGCCAAAGGCCTAGTCGCGCCGTTTAGATAATAACTTTCATAAGATGCGGTAACTTCACGATTTAATATAAATAATTTTGCTAAAATCCACCTATCTAAAACTTGTACACTATCTGACTGCGGTTCAACATTTTTATCAGCATACATTTGATAGAAAGACAAAACATTGCCTAAAATCAATAAAATCTTTTTAACTACCAAATCAACTTCTTTTTCACAAAAACATAAATTATCAGCTTTCATCACCGGCGAAGCCGCCAAATAATAGCGAACCGCATCCGCGCCATACTTAACAAACATGTCTGACGGATCAGGATAATTTTTCAATTTTTTAGCCATTTTTTTGCCGTCTTCGGCCAAAACAATGCCATTAACAATAACATTTTGATAAGCTGCTTGATCTTGTAAAGCCACAGCTAAAACATGCAGATAATAAAACCAAGCCCGAGTTTGATCAGCTCCTTCGGCAATAAACCGAGCTGGAAAACTTTGTTCAAATTTCTCTTTATTGGCAAAAGGATAATGAAGCTCGGCATACGGCATACTGCCGGCTTCAAACCAACAATCCAAAACATCGGGAATGCGGCGCATTAACCCCTGACATTTACTACAAGTAAAAGTAATCGGATCAATAAAATGCTTGTGCAAATCTTGAACTGCCGCTCCGGAAAGTTTTTCTAATTCTTCAACTGAGCCAATCGCCTGCTTTTGGCCGCAGCTTTCGCAAATCCAGAGCGGAATAACCGAAGCCCAAAAACGCTGGCGTGAAATAGACCAATCTCTGGCACCTTCCAACCAATCACCAAACCGGCCTTCTTTAATATGATCTGGAAACCAATTAATACTTTTAGCTTTTGTTAATAACTGATCTTTAATTTTTTCAACCGCCACAAAATAAGAGCTGGTATTATAATTCAGTAACGGAGTATCACAACGCCAGCAATGCGGATATGAGTGAGTGTAATTTTCTTGGCTAAATAATAAATTTTTTTCTTTAAGATATTTAACTACCAATAAATCAGTAGCTTGAGGATTTTCTTTGGGCTTAACTTCCAAACCCGGCCAATCCAAAACTTCCGGACTAAACCGACCATCAATACCCACATGCTGGATAAATGGCAAATTTTCTTTTTTACCCAAATTCATATCATCTTCGCCAAAGGCCGGCGCAATATGAACTACACCCGTGCCATCAGTCGTGGTAACAAAATCAGCCGCATAAATTTTAAAAACAATTTCCGGATCACCTAATTTTTCGTTATCAAAATAATTAAATAAAGGTTTGTATTTTTTACCAACTAAATCAGAACTACTAATTACTTTGTAATTAAAATTCAAAAAATCTAAGTTACTACTACCAAACGTATCTAATATATCTTCGTTTTTATTGATTGGACAAATGTGATTTTCAACAAACTGCTTACTAAAAATATAACTCTCGCCTTTTTTAAATTTATACTTATATTCTTCTCCGACGTCTCTTACTTTTATTTTTACATAATCAACATCTTCTCCTACTGCCAAGGCCGCATTACCAGGCAAAGTCCAGGGCGTAGTTGTCCAAGCTAAAACAAATGTTCCGGGCTCATCCACTAATTCAAATTTAACAATAACCGAAACATCTTCAGTATCTTGATAGCCTTCGGCAACTTCTGACTGCGACAAAGTTGTTTCGCAGCGCGGGCAAATATGCATGGACTTGTAACTCTGGTAAATTAAACCTTTATCCCACAACTGTTTAAACACCCACCAAACACTTTCCATGAAAGTTTTATCCATGGTTTTATAATCATTGTCCATATCAACCCAGCGGCCAAACCGTTCAATAATTTTTCGCCACTCCGCCGCGTAAACCATAACTTTACTCCGACAGGCTTCATTAAATTTATCCACGCCCAAAGCAATAATATCTTTTTTCTGCTTTAAACCCAGTTCTTTTTCCACGATATTTTCAATCGGCAGTCCATGGCAATCCCAACCCCAGCGCCGCTCCACGCGATACCCGCGCATAGTCCAAAACCGCGGCACCATATCTTTCATTAAAGAAGCCACCAAATGGCCATAATGGGGCAAGCCGGTAGCAAACGGCGGGCCATCATAAAAACTGTACTCACCCTTTGGCGAATCCTTGCTTAAAGATTTTTTAAAAATATCTTTTTCAGCCCACTTTTGCAGGATTTTTTCTTCAATTTGAGGAAAGTTGAACATAATCTATAAAAAAAAATTGTTAAATCTTAATTACTATAATAGAAAATAACATAAAAATCAAATTTTTATATTTCTATTGGCTTTCAGAAAAATATCAGGCGCGGGCGCGACAATTTAACAAACAATATTAATTTCGTCATGTAGAGGCACAAAATTTTG
>JAPLWL010000056.1 GCA_026396635.1 Candidatus Komeilibacteria bacterium
AATAAGTGGTAACATCATAATACACTTTTTTAATCTTGTGAACCCCCTTGATAGCGGTTGACAGTCCGACCATGGTTTCATACAATAAGCATGTTAAATATTTAGTTTTCATTTTATGTTTAAATCAGAAGAGTCAGGCAAAAATCAAACCACCGAAACTATTATTGGTCAATCAGTTAAAGTAGAGGGTGACTTTGTTGGCGAAGGCGATGTAGTTGTTGAAGGAATAGTAATTGGCAACTTAAAAACAAAAAATAATTTACGTGTTGGGCCGCAGGCTAAAATAGAAGCCAAGGTAGAGGCAGAAAATGCCCAAATTGCTGGGGAAGTCAGCGGGAATATTACGGTTAGCCAATTTTTAGAAATTAAAGCTTCAGCCAAAATTACCGGCGACGTTAATGCCGGCATCATTGCTATTGAAAAAGGCGCTAAAATTAATGGCCGCATTCTCATGGGCGAGGCCATTAAAACTTCCGCGTCCGCTACTAAATAATTTTATTATTACACTCCTTTTAGGGGTGTTTTTATATGTATTTGTATATCTTTGACTCTTTTTTGCAGCAAAAAAAATACAGCAAAGAGTTAATGAAAATAGAACATCGCTTAACCGACTTAGAATTAAAGGGTCGCCAGGTTAAACTAAGTTTGCTTAAAAATGTTCGGGAAGTAATCCAACAAGCTATTAAAGACGGGGTGCAAACCATAGTCGTTGTTGGTAATGACCAAACCTTTCACCAGGCTCTTAATGCTATCGCTGGCACCAACTTAACCTTAGGCTACATTCCTTTTGAAAAATCATCGCCAGTGGCCTCAGTTTTACATCTGCCCTTAGCCTCTTTGGCTTGCGAGGTTTTAGCCCAGCGTTTGTTAAAAAAATTTGATCTGGGTAAAATAAATGATCATTACTTTTTACTCCAAGCCCAGGCTCTGGACCCTAGAATTACTGTTGATTTTGGCAGTTATAAAATTACCCCTTCAGGAAAAAACCAAACTATTATTTATAACCATCCGCCACTAGACAATAGCATTAGGGCTTCTAGTGAGGATGGGTTTTTAGAAGTAGTTATTGACCAAACCCCGTCTACTTTTGAAAAACTATTAAAAAAACACTCTTTACCAAGCGTTTTTCCTTTTAAAAAGGTTAAATTGTCTTCGGCCGAACCAATCGGTCTACAATTAGATCATCAAGCCCTAGTAAAAACCCCGGCCGTAGCCGAGGTAGTTAATCAAGCCATCAAAATTATTGTGGGAGCAGGGTTAATTTAGCCTTCTTTTTCATAACTAAATATTGCTGAAAGGCACTTAAGAGAGTAAAGGCTAACCAATACCAAGTTAAGCCACTAGGCACGCTGGCCCCAATCCAAACCGTAATTAGCGGCATAAAATACAACATCTGTTTGTTCATCATGGCCATAGTGTCATTTTTTTGACTAACCGTAGTTTTGGGCATCTTCATAATCATCCTGGTCTGCCAAAACTGGGCTAAACCAGCCAAAACTGCCAAAATTAAACTTCTCTTGGTTAAATCCCAACCCCAAAATACAGTTTGCAAACTATTTATTGGCGGCATAAAACTATAAAGCCAATTGGCGTGATCTCCGGATAAGCCTTGCCGAAAAACTTGATAAACCGCAATTAAAAAGGGAAGTTGAACCACTAGGGTTAAACAGGAGGAAAATGGATTAACCTTTTCTGTTTTGTATAATTCCATCATGGCCTGGCCCAACTTTGTTTTATCATCTTTAAACTTTTCCTTTAAAGCCTCAATTTTAGGCTGAATTTCTTGCATGGATCGTTGCGACCGAATAGCCTGTTGATTAATTGGCCAAAGAATTAACTTAATAATAATAGTCAAAGCTAAAATAGCAAAAACTAAATTATTACCCAGTAATAGGTAGATGCCAATTAATAAATTAAAGATTGGCTGAAAAAATATTGAAAAATAAAGGGTTTTTAACATAATTTACTGAGGATAATCAATTTTTGGTTGTTGCCAAGGATGGCAGCGGGCCAAGCGTTTCAAACTAAGCCACAAACCTTTAATTAAACCATGTTGCTGAAAAGCCAAAATGGCATATTCAGAACAGTGGGGCTGAAAGCGGCAATAGCCCTGAGGATACCAA
>JAPLWL010000017.1 GCA_026396635.1 Candidatus Komeilibacteria bacterium
GCCAGTTCGGTTTGAAAAGCAAAACGTTCTTCTTGATCTAGCGGATCATTGAGCTCGGAAAAAGCATTCATCATTTCCAAACCACCACCTAAAACCAGTTGAAATCTCTCTACATAATTTGGCCGACCAGGAATTTTTTTAGCTAATGGTGAAAGCTCAATTGGATGATTAATAATATAAGTTGGTTGGATCAATTTAGGCCGGACAAATTCTTTGTAGAGCTCGTCGGCTAATTTACCCTTGCCCCAGAATTTTTCTACTGCCAAGCCTTTTTTCTTGGCAACTTTGCCTAATTCAGCAGCATTATATTCATCCAAATCAATATCGGCATAATCAATTAAAGCTTGGCGAAAGTCCAGCCGCAAGAATGGTTTGGCAAATTCAATATGCTGGCCTTGAAAATCAATACCGGTGGAATGCTCGCCTCGCTTCGCGGGCGAAGCGGGAGTTAATGATTCAACTAAAGCAATTAAAAAGTCTTCCATGAAATCCATGAGGAAAGTATAATCTTTAAAAGCCCAGTAAAATTCAATTTGTGAAAATTCCGGATTATGGGAATAATCAATGCCTTCATTGCGGAAACAACGGGCAATTTCAAAAACTTTAGGGAATCCCCCAATAATCAATTCTTTTAAATAAATTTCCGGAGCCACGCGTAAAAATAAATCCATTTTCAAAGCTAAGTGTTTGGTGACAAATGGCCGAGCAATGGCGCCGGAAGCCAGGGGCTGTAAAATCGGCGTGTCTACTTCCAAAAAACCCTGCTTTAAAAAATAGTCGCGAATAAATTGAATAATTTTTGAGCGGGCAATGAATTTTTCTTTAACTTCCGGGTTGGCTAAAATATCCAAGTAACGCTGGCGGTAACGAATTTCGCTGTCAGCTAGGCCGTGCCATTTTTCTGGTAGCGGCAATAAGGCCTTGGTTAAAATTGTGCAGCCAGTTACTAAAACAGTATTTTCGCCTCGGTGAGTTTTCATCAAGGTGCCGCTTGCGGCAATAAAGTCACCCAGGTCTAAAGTATCAATAAAAAATTGGTATTCCTCGTCTTTGAAATTGTCTTTTTTTAAGTAAACTTGAATTTTATTGTCACCATCATCCAGATCAATAAAACAGGCGCCCCCGTGCCAGCGCAAAGAACGAATGCGACCGCCAAGATGAACAACTTTGCCTTGTTGCTCCCAGGCTTCAAAGTTAGTTAAAATTTCAGCAATAGACTCCTCTACTCCGGCTTTGGCCGGGTAGGGTTCAAGGTTGGCTTGTCTAATTTTTTCTAATTTTTTAAGACGAACTTGATATTCGTCCTGATAAGTATTTTCTTGAGGCATAATGGAATAATTGTAGCTAATTTGGGGATTTTTGTAAACTTGTAAACAAAGAAGGACCTTCTGCTTGGATGTGTCTTGCGACACAGCGGAAAGTCCTTGCTTGTGGTGTTGAACCTCATTTTTCCCGAGCCCGTTTAAAGGCTTCGTGAAACTGCAGCGGCAGATCGCTGGGTATCAGATAATCATCTGGACCTTCAAGAAAGAGAAGATTCTTGTCTTTGTCTGGACGACTATTGTTGGCCGCCCAAATACCTCGCGCCGCATCCATCCAAAGAACCTGGGGTTTCCTGGCTTCAATGGTCTGGTTTTTGAGTGCTATTAGCGAACCCTCTTCTAGTTGGGGTTGCAGGTTAGCCAAGGGCATTTGGGTGAATCGCGAGTACGCCCAATAGTAGCATTGTTGTGGCAGACTGCTGGCGGTAGCAGTGGCAAAAGTTAGCTTTCGCAATCCGCGCCTGGGCGCATCGTCGTTGGAGTAGTGAGTGAAATATGATGTTTCCATCTTCGGGTAACCTCCGTTAGCTTAACGAACAATGTTGATTTGCAGTAAACTTAGTTAATTTATTGGGTTTTGTCAAACTTTTTAATCAAAAAAATTTCCTACACATATTCACATATTGCGTGGGAGATTTATTAAAACTATTATTTTTTCGGTAACGGCTTACCTAAATATTTCCAAAAATATTTAAGCCAGCTAGCTACGTGGATTCGTCCGGATTTTTTAAAAATTCCAAAAGCACCCAAATCGTCATCAGATTTTCTTTGATGAAAATGGATTAATTTAGCTTCGGCCACATACCAAACTTCCCAGTGTTTGGCCCAAAATCTTCGGCACCAATCCAAATCTTCCATGTATAAGAAATAACGATCATCCAATAATCCTACTTCCCTAGCAGCCCCGGCTCTAACCATTAAGGCAGCGCCAAACAGCCAGTCAACCGGCAGATTTTTTTGGTGATCAAAATCTTTCATTAAAAAGTGATTGTTCCATTTTTTGCCCCAGGCGGTGCGGCCAAAAATAGTTCGTCGGGCTAAGGGCAACAAGCCGTCCGGAAATCGCCGGCAAGAATCCTGAATGGTTTTGTCGGCGTTAAGTAATTGAGGTCCGGCCAGGCCGACTTTAAGATGGCTTTCCATAAAGTTATACAAAACTTTAATGGCATCTTCAAAAATGGCCATGTCCGGATTTAAGATAAGATAATAATCCCCCTTGGCCGTTTTTAGGCCCTGGTTATTGCCATAGGCATAGCCGCCGTTTTTGCCAGTTTGAATAAAAATCAATCTAGGCTCAATTGAACCATTCAAATGATTGGCAAATCTTTTTTCCAAATCCGCGGCAATGCTGTCTTGGGAATTATTATCCACCACAATAATTTCAAATGGGATAGCTTGAGACACCTCTAATAAATACTGAATTAGGTTTTTGATTAACCCCTTGTTTTTGTAATTGAGAATAATGATGGAAAGTTTAGGCATAGAAGGAGTTATTTATACCACTTGGCCAATTCTTGACTGGTAATTTTTTTTATATTATTTTTTATGTAGTTTCTTTTTTTAAGCCAAGTCGGCAATTGCCGGAAAAAATCTTTAAGACCGCCTAGGGTTTTTTGTTCAAAAATCAGCAGCCAGCCAATTTTTTTAAATTCATACCAAAAGATATGAAGAGCCTGGCGCCACAGATTGCCCCAAAATTCATTTTTAAGGATAACGGCTAAATGATTACGGTAAGAATAGCGGTTAAAGAGTTGGCTTCTATTTTGACGATTAAGCCGGAGGTTGTCGGCTGGTTTTAGAGCCCGTTCATGCCAAGCCAAGCTACTGGGTAAATAGTAAACTTGCCAACCGGCCAAACGGAAGCGGTACATTAAGTCAACGTCTTCTTTGTAAGAAATAAAGTCCTGATCAAAATATTCAAAACCCGTGCCTTGAGGCAGGCGTACGGCTTCTAAGGCGCTCCTTCGGGCCAAAAATAGGGCCCCAGACACGCCAAAAACCTCACCAGGAGTATTATACTGTTTTTGGTCTTCTTCCCCTGCTCCGCGGTCAATTACCCGGTGATTTTTGTAGACAGTTAAGCCGGCGCTGTCTAGGACATTGGTTTTTTCATTGGTTTCGTAATCCCAACGTAAGAGCTTGCCGCCAACTGCAGCTACTTGGGGTTGACTGTCCAACAAAGCTACGGCTTGGGCTAAATAATTTTTATCCAGAATAAGGTCGTGGTTTAAAAATAAAATGTATTCGGCTTTATGCCAGCCAAACATTTGATTATGAGCTTTGGCAAAGCCCAAATTTTTTTGGCTGGTAATTAATTGAAACCGGGGATAATGTTCACGCAGAAAACGAACCGTTTGATCCGTTGAAGCATTGTCTAATATTAAAACATCAAAGGCGGCGTAAGTTTGAGCGGCTAAACTGGATAATAAAAACGGCAGAAATTTTTCTGAATTATGAGTAACTAATTGAACGGTAACTTTATGAAAGCGGTTGGTGGACATAGAGTTTAATCCAAAGAGCAATTAAAGTTGCTTCTATAACCAGCCAGGTAATTCCCAGGGGGTGGTTTAGATAAGGACTGGTTAAGTGAACGCTTAAAAGAGCGACTAAGCTTATCAAGGCAAAGGCTGCTAGTTGTTTAATGCTCTGATCTTCATTATGAATTAGACGTTGCCAAAAAAATTTTAAAATTTGGTTTAAGATAAGAAGAAGAATTATTAAGCCAATAAACCCAAGTTTCAGCCAAAGATCCAAAAATCCCCACTCACTTTTAAAGGTGGTATGTTGGCCATTGGGTTGTTGTTGAATGATTCTGGGATCAGAACTTTTAAAAGTAAAAGTTTGGCCCCAGCCAGAACCAATAATTGGGTGCTTATTAATTTTACTAATCAAAGGAATTAATTGGGCGGTGCGGCTAGTAGCCGCGGCTTCAGATAAAGAAATTCTTTGGTCAAAAATATTGGTTAGAACAACGCTGGTAGTGGCGGTCATTATTAAATTGGCCGCAATAAATAGGCCAATTAGATGAATGATAAGCCAGGTTATTTTTTTGGCAGTAAATTGGAAACGTCGAATAGCTACAATCAGCAAGGTAATTAAACTGAGTAATAAACCTAGCCAAAAACTGCGAGATAGGCTTAGGAGCAAGGTGGTGGAGAAGAGCAATAAACAAAAGGCGCTCCAGTTTTTTTCTGATTTTGAAAGAGAGCCCTTGCTAGAAAGAAAATAAATAATAAAAGTTAAAACCCAGGCAATTAAAACATAAATTTGTCCGGCAGAAAAATAACGGAAAAAATTTGGCAAAACCTGAGTAACTTCGGCTAAATAATGTATTCGTAGCCAAGGGTAGATATTGGTTAGGGCAAAATTAGGCCAATGAGCAAACAAGGTGGCTAAGGTAATAGTGGTTAAAGAAGTTACTAGAGCGCCGCTAATTAATATTTGCCAGATAGTTTTAAATTGGCGTGGTAGCTGGATAATACTAACAAAAATTGGTAACAGACAAATAAAAAGCCAAGGTTGAAAATCTTTGATAATCAAAGCACTTTGGTTGTGCATTTGCCAGGCTCGGATAATCCCCCACGCCATTAAGGCCAAGTAACAAACTACTAATGGTAGAAAGTTAGTTTGCCAAATTTTTATTTTGGCCAGCCAGTTCGTTTTAATGAGCCAAAATATCATTAAGATAACAAAGAACCAAGTTACCAGGGCAAAAGCTAGACTAGCTAACAAGAAGAAGATGGTAGCTAGGTTAATTGGCCCCCAATAAGTCTCTTGGCCAAGATAGCTAAGGTAGGACAAAATTTCTGTTCCAATTAAGGCTAGAGTCCAATAGAGTAAATTTTTATTAAAAAGGTTGGTAAGCATGTTTTTTAAGACGTAATAGTTGAATAATGGCCTGGGCCGCGAGACTGGGTAACCATAAGAGCAGCGTCAGTATAACTCCAAAATAGTTTTTAGTCAGTAGCCAATAGCCTAGTAAGCTTTTATTATAAATTAATTGCCTGTTAAGATTGGATATTTGCCCAAAGCTTTGTCCGCCATAATGAATAATAGCGGCATCAGCCTGATACCAAATAACAAAATTGGCTTTCCTCACCCGGCGGCAATATTCCACTTCTTCAAACCAAGTGAAAAAATTTTCATTGAGTTGGCCGATTTTTTTAATAACACTTTGCCGAATCAGAAAAAATGTGCCCATTACTTGTTCGGCCGGTTGGGATTTTTTATAGTCAAAATCATAAGCAGCCCGGGGAAAAGATTGTGTAATTTTAATAAAATTATTGCTTGCGACCAAGGCTTGGGCAGGCGGCGGACAGATTTTTGCAAACTGTGATCAGGATTAGTCACTTGGCAGCCCAAAATGCCATAGGCTGGGTTTTGATCCATGGTAGCAATGGTTTTGTCTAGGGTTTGCGGTAAAATTAAGGTATCTGGGTTTAGGAGTAGACAATAATCGCCGGTAGCTAAGTACAAACCCTGATTAATGGCTTTGGCAAAGCCCAAATTATGTTGGTTGGTTATTAACTGGACTTGAGGAAATTGTTCCTGTACCAATCTAGCACTTTGATCGGTAGAGGCATTGTCAATTACCAGCACTTCCATTCCCCCGTCATTTAGGGGATATTGGAAAATTGAAGCCAAACAATTTTTTAAATAGTCTTTGGTTTGCCAATTAACAATAATAATGGAAAGTTTCATTAGCGCTCGGTTATTTTTTTTTCAATCAATTGGATCATGATCTCAACCCGTTTTGACCAATGATGGTTTTCGGTGAGAGTTTGACGGTGGAGGTTGTTAACCGGATTATTTTCCGCCAACGCTTGATCTAGGGCTCGAGAAAATTCTGGAGCAGTTTTAGCTAAATGAATAAAATTACTAAATTGTTCCAGATTGGGGCTAGGCGTAGTCACTACCGGCAACCCAGCGGCCAGGTATTCATAAATTTTCATGCTGTCGGTATATTGAATAAATTCATTACTAATATGTGGTACAATGGCTACTTTAGATTGATGGAGATAAGCCGGAACTTCCGGGTATGGTTTGCGGCCCAGCCAATGAAGGTTGTGATATTTTTTTTGCAAATCAACAATGGTTCGGTGGGGGTTGTTAGGAAAAAACCGCCAATACCAGTAGTTTGGCCAAGCTGGGCCAATAAAGATAAATGATTTTTGAGGATGCTGAGCGAGTAGATATTCCAACAATTCAAAGTCTATTCGTTTTTGAATTGTTCCTACATAAATAACTCTAGGTTCTGGAATGGTAGCCAGATCTTTGTTGATAAGTTTGGTTGGTTCAGTAAATTTTTCAGTTCTAACCCCGTTGGGTATCCAGTAAATATTAGGCTCGTCCCCTAGCCAATTTTTAAAATGTTCGGCCACGGTAAAGACCAGGTCAGCCTGTTTAATTAAGTTGGTGTAGTTGGCCAAAAGCTGTTTTTTAATTTTTTGATAAGACGGATGCTCGGCCCAATTATCAACTAAGTCAAAAATTACCAATTCTGGTTGAAGTTCGGTTAAATAGCCCAGATCCACTGGGTAATAAGACCAGAGACTGTAATTGTCACCCAGCTTTTGGGCAATAATTTTTTTGAGACGTTGATAAAATCGAGCGCGGTTTAAGAAGTAGCCGGCATCAGTATAGACTAATAGCTTTTCGGAAATCTGTTTTAACCGACCGGACCAAGCTGGATAGTGATTATGATGTTCAAAGCGTAACCGAGAGCGGATGATACCCAGGAGCATTTTTGCAGCCTGTTTCCAAGTCCAAGGCAAATAGTCTAAGAAAAGAATTTTTTCAATCTCCGGGCGTTTAGTTAATTCTTCTAAGACTTGAAAATTTCTATTTTCAACCCCACTCTGCCAGGCTTCATAGGAGTTCATGCCAAAAATAACTAAATTTAATTTTTTATTCATAAGCGGTTAAGAGCTGAATAAAATAAAGTGGCACCTTGAGTCCAGTTGAATTTTTTTGCCCAAAGTGGCGCTTGCTGTTGAATTTTTTTAAATAAATCCTCATTGCTTAATAGTAAGTCAATGGACTTGGTTAATTCACTGGCGTCGCCTGGTTTGATTAATAGGCCGCTGTAACCGTTATTAATGGCTTCAGGAATGCCACCGGTTTGGCTGCCAATTACTGGTAAGCCAAAACTATTAGCTTCTAAATAAACCATGCCAAAACCTTCTGGATCATTAATATCTTGATAAACTGGTAGAACAAATAGAGTGGCCAAACTGTACCAATTAGTTAATTCTTGATCAGTTACTTGGTTAAGAAAGATAATTTGGTTGGAGCGTGGGGTTTGAGTGGTTAAATTTTGAAGTTGGTTTTGTTCAGGACCGCTACCAATACAGACATAGATTAAATTAGGAAATTTTTGCCAAAGCTTAGGCAGGGATTTAATAATTAAATCTTGACCTTTACGTTTAACCAAGCGACTAACACTTAATAAAATTGGTTTGTCAGTTAACTGATATTGGGTTGATAATTGTTCTTGAGCCGTCTTTTCAGCCTTGGGCAATTCATTGGCCGCCGGATAAATTACTAAACAATTAACGCTGGGGCTCAACTCCTTAATTAATTTTTTAGTAAATTCGCTATTGGCTGTGACCAAGTGAGCACGTTTTAGAATTTTTTTAGCAATAATTTTTTTCAACCAATTTTTTTTAATAATTTGAATATCTAAACCGTGAC
>JAPLWL010000043.1 GCA_026396635.1 Candidatus Komeilibacteria bacterium
AGAAAAAAATTAATCAATATACCCGTTGGTTAACGGTGCCGCTAGCTATTTTGCAGGGCTATGGTTTTATCAAATTATTGCAACGTCAGGGCGGCGCTTCGGTCTTAGGCGCTTTAACTACTAGCCAATGGATTTTAGCTGTCTTAACGGTAACTGCCGGTACCTTGTTCTTGATGTGGTTGGGTGAACTTATTTCCGAAAAGAAAGTCGGTAATGGTATTTCTTTATTGATTTTTGCCGGTATTGTGGCCGGTATTCCTAAAAAACTTTTACAGACTTTGGCCACTTGGGATAATTCGCAAATTTTTATGGTTGTAGCTTTTATTGTTATTGCTTTGATTACGGTGGCGGTGGTAGTTATTATTACCGAGGCTCAGCGTAATATTCCGGTGAGCTTTGCTCGCCAGGTTAGAGGTAATAGAGTCTATGGTGGTAGCACTAGCCATTTGCCCTTGCGGGTCAACATGGCTGGAGTTATTCCAATTATTTTTGCTATTTCCGTAATTTTATTCCCGCCGATGATTGCTCAGTTTTTTGTGGGTGCTAGCAGTGCTTGGGTAGCCGCCGCGGCTCATTTTATTGTATCGCTGTTTAATAACCAATGGTTTTACGGCATCAGCTATTTTGTTTTGGTTTTGGCTTTTACTTATTTCTATACCTATATTATTTTTCATCCTCAGCAGATTGCCGAAAATTTGCAAAAGCAGGGTGGTTTTGTGCCGGGCATTCGGCCCGGTCGGCACACGGCTGAATATCTGCAGGTAGTGGTGAATCGGATTATTTTAGCTGGTGCTTTATTCTTGGCCGCCATTGCGGTTTTGCCATTAGTGGTCCGCGATTTTACCGGCACCCAAAGTTTGGTGATTGGCGGTACCAGTTTATTGATTGTGGTAGCAGTAGTTATTGAAACTGTTAACCAAATTAATTCCCAGCTGGTGATGCGGGATTATGAAGGGCTATAATATTTGATTAAACTGATGTTAGTTGTGATTTTGAATAAATAGCCCGGTAATAATTATCGGGTTTTTGTATTTTGCTTAATTTTGTTACAATGATTCAAGTATGATAAAAATTGTTTTATTTGGGCCTCAAGGCGCTGGCAAGGGCACGCAAGCCGACCGGTTAAGTAAGCGGTTGGAAATTCCTCATATTCCAACTGGCCAGATGCTTAGGGAAGAAATTGCCGCCAATACCAAGTTAGGCCAAAAGGTTAGTGAAATAATGAACCGAGGCGAACTGGTAACTGATTGGCAGATGAATGAAATTATCCGCGATCGGGTCAACGCCCCGGAGTATCAGAATGGTTTTATTTTAGACGGTTATCCGCGCAATGTGGAGCAAGCCGAATTTTTGGATTATCAAATTGCCGTGGATAAAGTTTTGTTTTTAAATTTACCCAAAACCGAAGTCATGAAACGTCTGTCGGGTAGATTAACCTGTCCAAAGTGCGGAGCAATTTTCCATAAAATTTTTAATCCGTCTAAGAGCGGTGATAAGTGTGATCGGTGTGGTACGGTTTTGCAAGTTAGGGCCGATGATACGCCCGAGGCGATTGCTAAGCGGTTAGAACAATACGAAGAAGAAACCCAACCGCTTCATGAATATTATCTTAAAAAAGGCGTGTTGATAGAAATTGATGCGGCCCCGGATATTGAGCAAGTTGGCTTGCTGATCTGGGAAGCCTTGGGGTTATGATTATCCAAAATAATCAAGAACTGGAAATTTTAAAAACCGGCGGTAAAAAACTTCGGTCGGTTTTAAATCAATTGGCCGCGGCGGTGCGCCCGGGCGTTACTACTTGGGAGATTGATCAATTGGCGGAAAAATTAATTTTAGCCGTCGGCGGCACGCCGTCATTTAAAAATTATGGCACGCCGAAATTTCCGGGCACGATTTGCGCTTCGGTTAACAGTGAAGTGGTTCATGGTATTCCGGGGAATTTAGTTTTGGCGGCTGGCGATATTTTTACCATTGATATTGGCATGTGGTACCAAGGTTTGTGTACGGACACGGCTGTTACTGTGCCAGTTGGCAAAGTGAGTAGTGAGGTTAAAAAATTATTAAAAGTTACTGAAGAATCTTTGAACAGGGGTTTGAAACAGGTGGTAGTGGGCAAGCGCATTGGCGATATTGGTTGGGCAGTTCAGAGTTATGTTGAAAGCCAGGGTTTTAGCATTGTGCGCCAGTTAACCGGTCATGGAGTAGGCAAGGCAGTCCATGAGGATCCGCCGGTGCCCAATTTTGGCCGCCCAGGGACTGGGCCAATAATTAACCAGAACGAGGTTTTGGCTCTTGAGCCCATTGTTTCGGCCGGAGATTGGCGAATTAAGACCAAAGACGACCGCTGGACCATTGTGACCCAGGACGGCTCTCTAAGCGCCCATTTTGAGCATACAGTGATTGCTACGGCCCAGGGGCCACTAATTATTACATAAACATAATAACGTCATTCCCGCGCCGTGCCCGTCAAAGCTACGCTTGGCGTTGCGGGCGGGAAGGCGGGAATCTATAATATAAATCAAGCATGGATCCCCGCTTTCGCGAGGATGACCATGGTGAGAACATATATGTCTTCAATATTAGGAATAGATTATGGTCGGCGGCACGTTGGATTGGCGATTGCCGATGAGGCAGTTCGTCAGGCCTTGCCGTGGAAAAGTTTGGAAGTAAAAACTTCGGCTGATTTTATCCAACAGTTAAAGCTGGTAATTAAAACGGAAAGTATTAGTAAAATTGTTTTAGGCCGACCAGTTAAAATGACTGGCGAAGAGACCATTTTAACGGCTGAAGTGGAAGCCGTGGCTAAAGAGTTGGAGGTCGGATTGGGCGTGCCAATTATTTTAGTTGATGAACGGCTAACCAGTAAGGGTCAGCAAGTGACTAGCAGAAATTTTCAAATTGATGATCATCAATTGGCGGCGCGGCAATTGTTGGAAGATTATTTATTAAAACATTAGTTTTTTAGTTTATGTCTGTGGTTTGGTTATATTTGATTCAGTTTATCTTGAGTTTGGTGGTGGGCCACGGCCTTGTGGGGCGGTTTAGTTATTTTTTTTAGCTTGTTGATCAGTTTAGTTATAACTCGCTCCTGGGGTTTTTGGCCGGCTATTTTTTTTAAAGAATTATTAATTTTAGGCCTGGCTTCCACTTGGCTGCTCATTGGCGGTTTATTGGATGACAAATTAAAATTTTCTCCGTTCCAGCAAATTATCTGGCCAATTTTGGCAGTCGTTACTGTTCTGATGGGCGGTCTTACTGTTTCTTTTGTTACTAATCCGGTTGGCGGAGTTATTTTGGTTCCGCCGGCTTTAGGTTTAATTATTATTACTCTCTGGCTTTTAGGCACCGTCTATACTTGTAAGTTTTTGGACGGCGTTGATGGTTTGGTTTCCGGTTTGGGTGTTATTGGTAGCCTGATTTTATTTGTGGTTAGTTTAAGCTGGGATAAACCACTAGCCTTAACCAGCTTTGCCAGTATTAGTTTGGCTGGCGCTTGTTTGGGTTTTTGGTTTTGGAATAAGCCGGCTGCTAAGATTTTTTTGGGTGAAAGTGGTAGCACTTTAATTGGTTTTTGGCTGGGTAGCTTAGCGGTTTTGTCTGGTGCTAAAATTGCCACAGCCTTGCTGATTATGGCTTTGCCAATAATGGATGCAGCCTGGGTAATTATTCGTCGGCTGAAGTTGGGTCGGTCGCCATTTAAAGGGGATCGGGAGCACCTTCATTTTCAATTGATTGATAAGGGCTTGTCGGCTAAACAAACAATTATTTTGGTTTATTGTTTGGCTTTGTTATTTGGCAGTGTGGCTTTGTGGCAAGAGACGATTGGTAAAATCATTGCGCTAGTTATAGTTTTAGGCATTGTTATTTATGTTGAGCAATGGGCCAGAAAAAAAAGTTAATAATAATTCGTCATTGCGAGGAGTGGAGCGACGAAGCAATCCCATGGGATTGCCACGCCCCTCTCTCGACAAGTCGGGATCGGGGCTCGCAATGACAATATAAAATATGAAAAAATTATTTATAGCTTTGACGTTGCTTTTAATTTTGAGTGGCTGCGCTCGGCCCAATAGTTTGCCAACCAAAAAAATAGTTATGAATGGCCAGAGTGTTTTAGTGGAAGTGGCGCAAACTCCGGAGGCTAGAAATCAGGGCTTGAGCGGCCGGTCAAGTTTATGTTCTAATTGTGGCATGTTGTTTACTTTTGGTCAGCTGGATCAATATACTTTTTGG
>JAPLWL010000078.1 GCA_026396635.1 Candidatus Komeilibacteria bacterium
CAGTGATTGGTTTTTTGTTTTTAGTAGAAGCCTTAACTACTATTATCCAGATTCTGTCCAAAAAAATCAGGCATAAGAAAGTTTTTATTTCCGCACCTATTCATCATCATTTGCAAGCCAAGGGTTGGTCTGAGCCAAAAATTGTCATGCGCTTTTGGGTGATTGGCGGGGTAGTGGCGGTGGCCGGCATTGTTTTACATCTTTTAGATACTTTATGATTTTATGAAATTAGCCGATTTGAAGAATAAGAAAATTCAGATTGTGGGATTATCGGGGGCCGAAGGAGCAAGTACGGCCCTTTTTTTGCTGGAATTAGGCTGTAAGAATTTAGTTGGCCATGATTATAAAACCAAAGCCGAATTTGTGGCTAGTTTGGCTAATTATAATCGGGCTTGGTCTAAAGCTAGGGTTAGAGAAATAGTAAAATTGTTTCAGACCATTGGTTATTCTACTGAAAAAATAATTAAAATTCATTATCAGGACACTTATTTAGCCGGAATTAATGAAGCCGAAATTATTTTTGCTACCTCTTCCTGGTTTAGGTATAAAGTCAATGAGCCGCTGTATTTGGTGAATAAGCAAAAAACCAAGTTTTGGTGTTGGTATAATTTGTTGTTGGAATTTTTTCCGGGTTTTTTGATTGGCGTAACTGGTACGGCCGGCAAAGGCATGGTTACTAACTTGCTCTACCATCTTATCAAAAAGCCTAATGTTTATTTATTCGGTGACAGTTGGCGGGAATTAAATTTAAAAGAAGTTTTTGGCAAAAAAAATTGTACTATCATTGGGGAAATCAATAATCGAGTGTTAACTTTTGCCCCAGCCTCGGCCAAATCGCCTAATTTAGTCATTATTACCAATGTAGTTAAAAATCATTTGGATGATCATCATGATCGGTTTATTGAATATTGGGAAAGTAAGCGCAATTTGGTTTTATTTCAAAAAAAATCCGGCCGGGCTTTATTGAATGCCGATGATCCGTGGGTAACCAAAATGCAAAAATTCGGCCATGGAAAAAAATTATGGTACGGTAAAAAAGGCCGGGAAGCTAAAGTTACCAAAGACGCCATTGTTATTAAATTTGGAATTAAACAGGAAGAGTATAAATTGGCGGACATGCCGTTTATTGGCCAGCATTTTTACAGCAATGCCGCTAGTAGTATTTTGGCAGCTAGATTACTTGGAGTTTCTGAAAAACAGGTTAGAGAGCGGCTAAAAACTTTTCCAGTTAGAGAAGGCCGGATGCAAAAGTTGGGGGTTAAAAAAGAATTGACCTTTATTGATGACGGCGCCGCTACTCGGCCCATTGCTACTCTGAAGGCAGTAGAGGCCCTGCCTATTGGCAAAACCTGGCTGTTATTACAAGGGTCTAGAAAGTACGAAAGTACTGACGAGTTTATAAAAATGGTTAAAATGATTGGTAAGAAAAAAGTTAAATTAGTTTTAATGAGTGGTGGGGTCGAAAAAATTGTTCAGCCATTGTTTAAAAAGTATGCTGCAAAAGTAAAATTTAAAGTATGTTCAAGTATGACCCAAAGCTTTCAGCAGGCCGTGGCCGGAGCTAAGACGGGGGATTGTGTTTTATTGTCGCCCTCTTGTGAAAGTTTTGGCGAGTTTAAGGATTATAGAGAGCGCTCGGCATTATTTCATAAATTATATCAGGACTTGTCATCTCGAGCGTAGCCGAGCCGAACTTGGTGAGGTCGAGGGGATCTGTCTTTGCGAGCCCCGACTTTACGTCGGGGCGCGGCAATCCCATGATTTACAGCTGGGTGTAAGACCGGGGGATTGCCACGTCGTCGTCCCGACGAGTCAGGACTCCTCCTCGCAATGACAAATAAATAATAAAATAATATGAATCGTGGGCAAAAACAAAATTTTTTAAGGCGCTGGTGGCAGCACTTTCAGGGCAATGACCAGCATCATCAGCCGGATTATTGGCTGCTTACTTATGTAATAATATTGTTGGTTTTTGGTTTATTAATGTTAGCCTCGGCCAGTTCAGTTCAGTCTTTTGAGCGGTTTGGCGATTCTTACTATATTCTTAAGAATCAGATTGTTAAAGGAATTATTCCCGGGTTATTGTTGGCTTGGTGGCTGAGTATTATTTCTTACCAAAGATTAAAAAAATTCGTCCCGGTTTTTTTCTTTGCCATAGTGGCTTTATTACTGGCGGTCTTGGTTACTCATTATGCTTTTCATTGGGGCGGAGCCAGCCGTTGGCTGGTTTTGGGTCCGATTGTTTTTCAGCCCAGTGAATTTATGAAACTGGCCTTGGTTTTGTATTTGGCCGCTTGGTTGGAAAAGCGTTTGCCGGATCAGCTAAAAAATTGGCAGCAAGGACTATTACCATTTATGTTGATTATGGGTGCGGTGGCACTGCTTATTATTTTGCAGCCGGACATGGGCACTTTGCTAGTTATTTTAGTTAGCGGTTTTTTAATGTATTTTTTGGCTGGTTTACCTTGGAAGCATTTGGCAGCCATCGCGGCTATTTTAATTGTTGGTCTAGGAACGTTGGTTGTGGCTGAGCCTTACCGGTTTGCCCGCTTAACTACTTTTTTAAATCCGGAGCAAGATAAGCAAGGCGCTGGCTATCATATTCAACAAGCTAAGATTGCCGTTGGGTCTGGCGGCTTGTTTGGGGTGGGGATTGGCAAGTCCAGACAAAAGTTCAATTATTTGCCCCAGGTTTACGGCGACTCTATTTTTGCCATTGTGGGCGAAGAATTGGGTTTTATTGCTTCAACACTCTTGGTGTTACTGTATTTACTCTTAGGTTTTAGAGGTTTTTATATTGCCAAGCGCGCACCAGAAGCTTTTGGCAAATTAGTGGCTATTGGCATTACCAGTTGGTTTACTTTTCAGGCCTTTATTAATATTGGCGCCATGATTGGGATTATGCCGCTAACCGGCATTCCGTTGCCATTTGTCAGTCACGGCAGTTCTTCTTTGGTTTCTTGTTTGTTGGCGGTTGGAATTTTATTGAATATTTCCAGATATATTAGTCATAAGACCAGATAATTGGTAGGGGAAAAAGGCGTTGATTTTCTAAGTATTATTGTTATAATGAAAACAAGGGGGAAATTAATTGGTTAATTTTAAATCTATGCTGAAGAACAAAAGTCTTCTAGTCAGCGTTTTGTTGCTGGCTTTGGTGTTTGTGTTAACTGGTTGTGGTACTAAAAAAACGGCTGATAATGAAGAAAACAACCAAGCCGCAGTACCGCAAAATTTACAAACAATTAAGCTGGGCGTGGTTACTGCTTTAAGTGGAGATGCCGCGGCTTATGGCCAAGAAATACTATGGCCAAGAAATACAAAAAGTTACCGATTATTATTTGTCGGAAATAAATCAACGCGCGGCAGCTTTGGGTAAAAAATTTGAGGTCATTTATGAAGACGGTAAGTGCACCGGCAATGATTCAGTTTCGGCCTTTCATAAATTAGTTGATGTTGATGGAATTAAATTTATATTGGGTGGCAGTTGTTCTTCGGAAACTTTGGGTATTGCTCCGTTAACCAAAGATTCTAACAAAGTTTTAGTTATTTCCGCTTTGTCTTCTAATCCGGTTATCAATGGTTTGAGTCCTTTCACTTATAGTTTTTCTTATAGTGATGATACTAGCGGAAAAATCATTGCTAAACAAATGAGTGCTTACAAGAAAGTAGCCATTATTTCCGAACAAAATGATTTTAATATTGGCATTAAAAAAGTTTGGGAAGATGCTTTAAAGCAATATCCTGGAGCCCAAGTTGTAGCTAATGAAATTTTTCCTAAGGGGGCTAGTGATTTTCGGGTTATCTTGGAAAAAGTTAAAAAGGCCCAACCCGAAGCCATTTTCTTAAACCCCAATCCTGGAGTTACGGCTCAAAATCTCATAAAACAATTAGCGGAAATTAAAGATTGGACCAATTATAAATTATATAGCCATTATTCTTATTTGGCCGAAGATACCTTAAAAGTGGCTCCAACTGTAGTTGAGGGTATGATTATAATTGATGCGCCTAAATTAACTGATCCTGGCTTTTTAAGTTTGAAACAACAGATTGAAGCGACTAAGGGCACGGTCGCTGATTTGGGTGATTATTATACAGCTTCTACTATGGATGTAATGAATGTCGTGACCAGTTTAATTACGGAGCTGGGAGAAAATCCACAAGCAGTTCGGGATGCGTTGGCAACGCGAACTTTCCAGGGTTATATTGGCTCAATTCATTTTGGCAACAATAATTTTCCAGATATTGCTGCGGCGGTTTATAAAGTTATTAATGGCAAACCAGAATTACAGCCCTAGTAATTAACTATGTTTTTTTGGCAGATTTTGCTAAATAGTTTGGTAATTGGCACCCAAGTACTTTTACTTGCGGTGCCTTTATATTTGGTTTATTCAGTTAGCAAAATTTACCATTTGGGTTTAGGAGCCACGGCCGCTGCTACTGCCTATGCCTTATATTTTGGTTTAACAAATGATTGGCCGTTAGGTTTAAGCATTGGCTTGGCGGTAATAGTTGCTTTAGCAGTGGCTGGAATTTCTTATTGGTTGTTAGAGCCTTTTGCCAGGCAAAAAAATAGTCTGTATGGCTTACTAACTAGTTTTGCCTTGGGTTTGGGGTTAGAAGCATTGTTGGCTATTATGTTTGGGACAGACGGAAAATTTTTGATCCGCCAGGTTCTGCCAACTTTTCAATGGGGAGATTTATATATTACTCAGCCCGGAGCCTGGACAATTATAGTTGGTGTTGCGTTAACGGTTCTGGCAGTAGCTTTGGTTCAAAAGACTCCTTGGGGTAGAACTTTAAGATCAGTGGCGGAAAATTCTTTTGTGGCTTCTAGTTTGCGGATTAATTCCTCCTTGGTTCGTTTGGTTGTTCTAATGGGCGCTAGCTTGTTAGCCGGGTTTGTGGGAATAATGACCAGTTTAAATACTGCTCTAACTCCGCAAATTGGTTTTAATTTAGTATTAATGGCCTTTGTGGCGCTATTAGTGGGTGGTGTGAGCAGTTTAAAAGGAACGGTTATGGCCGCTTATATTGTTTCATTGGTTCCAGAATTATTAGTTGGTTTGTCTAGTGGATTTTGGGATATGTCAGCTAATTGGAAAATGCTTTTGGTTTTTATCATCGCCACTATTCTTTTAATCTGGCGACCTAATGGTTTGTTAACTAAAGCTCAAAGAGCAGTAGATTGATATGGGTTATTTTTTTACCACTTTAGCTAGATTTTTTGAAGGCGCCATTGTTTCGGTGGGCGCTCATTTAACCATCAGCTTGGGCGGAATTTTCCTTTTTGGTTTGCCCACTATGTACGCTTTGGGCGCTTATGCTTTTGTGGTCTGTCAAAAATTTGGCTTGGGATCTGGGTTAAGCTTTTTGATAACTTTAGGTTTGGTTTTGTTAGTTAGTTTAGTTTTTATTTTAGCCTATTGGAAATTATCCAATGAAAGTTTGGCTATTTTTACTTTGATCAGCGTATTGGCTTTTGATGCGGTGGTTAAATCTTGGGATAGCGTGACGGGTGGGGTTTTGGGTATTGCCGGGGTGGCTAGACCTTCGGCTTTACAGACTTTGGGTCAATTGGTGTTTTGGGAGGGCGCGCTGATAGTGATTATTTTGACCTTGGAGTATTTCTTTTTAAAAACTAAGTTTGGCCGGGCGCTTTTGGGTATGCGGGAAAATATTCCCTTGGTTCAGTCTTTGGGAATTTCCAGTAAAAAATTGGGCGCCGCCATGATTTTGGTGGCCAGTATTTTAGCGGCTTTAGCCGGTTTGTTGACGGTGTGGCGGATTCAATTTTTGGATCCAAGTATTGCCGGTATGGTAGTCTTGATCCAGGTGGTAACGGTTGGTATTTTAGCAGTTAAGCCCAAGGTTAGCTGGCTCATTGGCGCCGCCTTATTTGTAACCTTGGTGCCGGAGATTTTACGGCTGTTTGACTTGCCCTCAACCATGGTGGGCAATTTACGAGTTTTGTTATATGCGGTAATCTTAATAGTAGCCCTAAGAAGCTTAAAGGGGTGGTTGGCTCCTAAGCGGTTTGTTTAAAATTTATGACTGAAAAAAATAATATTATTGCCATTGAAAATTTACACGTGCAAGTTGGTAAGCGTATGATTTTACAGGATATTTCTCTGGAAGTTAAAGAAGGGGAAATAGTTGGAATTATCGGGCCCAATGGTTGTGGCAAAACCACTTTATTGAATGCTCTGTCCGGTTTTATTCCAGTAGATACTGGCACGGTTTCTATTAACAATAAAGACGTGACTAATTTGGCGCCGCATAAGCGGGCGGTTTTGGGGGTGGGTCGGAGTTT
>JAPLWL010000042.1 GCA_026396635.1 Candidatus Komeilibacteria bacterium
GACGGGAATGGAATTCCAGCAGAGTTGTTCCCTGAAAAGGTGAAAGCTGACGGTATTGAGTTCAGGATGGGGAACACCACCGACGGGTTAAACAATGCCCTGGCCTGCCACGGTCAGAAAATCTCATTGCCCAAATCCGGGGCGACTACCAATTAAAAATTGCCAACTATTCTCTGGCGGCCACGGCTCTGGTTGGCTTAAAAAAATCAACGGCCTTAGATTTACTAAAAAATAACGGGCAGTATGAAAGTTATTCTATTAAACTGCCGTTCTGGTCCAATAGTCTTCCCAGCAACCCCGAACAAATAAAAGTTATTTTTCAATAAAAAAATAAAAATTTGTGAGCCTTTTCTTCCAATCACTTTTGTGATACCCTTATTTTTACTTAATATGTCAAATTTACCTAATACCCGAGCTAAAAAAATAACTATCCTTGGTTTAATAATTATTAATTTAATTATTTGGACAGCCGGTTTTTGTTTGGCTCAACCTTTTTTTCAAAAAACCACTAAGCCATTAACCATTAAATTAACTCCCGCTGCCATTACCAATAAAACGCCAGCCAACCTTTTAGAACTACCTACCACGCGACCAACCACTTTAAACCCCAAACTAACCAATGCCAAAGAAATTCCCATCATCAACGTGGCGCCTATTCAAGAAACTTGGGATGAAGTAAAAAAGAAAATGACTATTGAGCCTAAAGAATTTGAACGCCAGCTAGTCACTTTAAACAAATTACACTTCACCACCTACTTTGTCAAAGACTTGCCAGAGCTCTTAACCAATTATCCAACTTCCGCTCATCCAATAATTTTAACCTTTGACGACGGTTATAAAAATTTTTACCTGGATGTTTACCCGTTGTTACAGAAATACCAGATGAAGGCCACTTATTATATTATTAATAATCTAATTAATCATCCTGACTATATCAGCACCAACCAATTAATTGAATTAAGCCAATCTCCGCTGATTGAAATTGGCGCCCACACCTTGGACCACCCCCATCTTTCAACCCTACCAACCGAAAAAGTTAAAATTGAAATTGAGCGAAGCAAGGACGAATTGGAAAAATTGCTCCACCAACCAATTCTCACCTTTGCCTACCCTTATGGTGACTTTAATACCACTACCCTAGCCATAGTCAAACAAGCTGGTTTTGTAGCGGCCGTTAGCACCAAATACGGCATTCTTCAATCATTGGACAATATTTTTTCTCTCCACCGCCTTCGTTCTGGAGCGCTAATGGCCTCAGACTCTTATTTAACTAAACTTTTCAACTAATAAGCTCGTCGCCTCCTCAATCCTTACTCTTTAACTAATTTTAAAGATATTGATTTTTTATTTGATTATTTTATCACAATCTGTTAAGGTGATTTCTTGGCTCTTTCCAATCAATATAAAGCCAAGCCAATCTCAAAAACCAAACAAAAGGCCAAGGAGCCAGACATGGTGGATACAGAGATAGTCTTTTTAGAGGGTTCGCTCCATCAGGGCGATCCGTCGACCATCAAGGTCGGCTTCACTACCACCATTTTGGGGAATCTGTCTTTTCGATCCGGACCCCAAAATATGGTTCAAGAAAATCAGGCAAAATTAAGACGATTGCTGGGGGGAGCGTCTATCCTGATTTTAAATTCAAGGCACAGCTTGACCATCAACACCTCAAGCAAGTCCGGCTTTGAACCGCCACGGGCAAGACAAGTGGCTTTGGGCGACAATTCTCTTGGTTCGTTCGTGAATCAACCAGTCTTTACCCCGCCCGACACCGACTTCGTCAGACAATCACGAGATGGGTTTGACGGACTCTTCTTGGTCGGCCATCATCCGGGACTTTACATCCTTTCGCCGACCGCCGACTGTGTCACCCTGTTATTCCACCATCCCCAAACCAACTCAATCGGCGCTGTCCATGTTGGATTATGGGCGGCGCTTCACGGCTTTGGCGGAGCCGCCGTTAGAGCTTGGAAGGAATTTTCCATTCCGCCGGCCGAATTGAAAATTTGGCTAAGCCCCTGCATTAGGAGCTGCTACCAAGTTTCCCAATCAAGTGTTTGGAAAATGATTCCGCCTCAAATCCAAGAACAATACCCGCTCTCTAATGGCAGAATCAACCTGGACCAAATCATCATCCAACAGTTGATCGCTAACGGGGTGAATCCTGATCAGGTCAATGATTGTGGCATTTGCACGTCCTGTGCCCCCAACCTCTTTTCCAACTTCAGAGGTGGGGCAAACGGTGACCGAAGCCTGGTTGGCCGATTCGGCTCTTTTATCGGCTACACCAATTAACCATTCCATCAACAAATTCAACACATTGGCGTCCTGCTCTAGGACGCCTTTGTATTTGACAAACAAACCAATTTTGATTTATATTAACCTTACGGCAATTGAATGGCCTACCAAGCCATTATCCTTTCTAAGGATTCTGTTACCAGACTAAGTCGCCTCCAATGAGTGTCCTGATTGCCTTTAAAAATATATTGGCATCGGGAAATTTGGGTGGAACCTCCCTTTTGACTTCGCTCAAGGGACCCAAAATAGTGGGTCTTTTTATTTTACAAAATACTTGTCATTGCGAGGATCCCGATGAAATCGGGAGACGAAGCAATCCCATGGGATTGCCACGCCCCTCGACTACGCTCGTGGCTCGCAAAGACAAATAGTAATTTACTTTATTTATAACCAAACATTTATGACTAAACAAATTATTGATATTAACATTATTCGCCACTCCATCTCTCATTTAATGAGCATGGCCATCATGAAGCTTTACCCTAAGGCCGGTTTAGGCGTAGGTCCATTTATTGAAAATGGTTTTTATCAAGATTATGATTTGCCGGAATCAATTTCCGAAGAAATTTTTCCTAAACTGGAAAAAAGAATCAAAGAAATGATCAAGCAGGATATTGAATTCAAACAACACAATCTGGATTTTGCTGAAGCTTTAAAACTTTATAAGCACGACCCCTATAAAACCGAATTAATTGCCGACTTAAAAACCGCCGGAGAAAAAGAGGTTAGTTTTTACAAATCCGATTGGTTTGAAAACTTATGCAAGGGTCCCCATGTTAAATCCACCAAAGAAATTAATCCTGAAGCTTTTAAATTAACTTCTATTGCCGGAGCTTATTGGCGTGGCAATGAAAAAAATAAAATGTTAACTAGAATTTATGGTGTGGCTTTTGCCACCAAAAAGGAATTAGACGACTATTTACTAATGAAAGAAGAGGCGGAAAAACGGGATCATAAAAAAATTGGAGCAGCCCTCGGCTTGTTTGCCTTTAGCCCGTTAGTTGGCAGCGGTTTGCCGCTGTTCCTGCCTAAAGGCGCCACCCTACTCCGCGAACTGGCTGAATTTGTCAGAACAGAAAAAATCAACCGAGGTTACGCCTTTGTTCAAATTCCACATATTGCCAAATCAGATCTCTACCAAAAAAGTGGCCACTTGGGTAAATACGATGCCATGATGCCATTAATGACCGACTCCGAGGGTGATCAATTTGCCATGAAAGCCATGAACTGTCCACACCACTTTGAACTCTTTAACGCCACCCAACACAGCTATCGGGATTTACCAATCCGCTATGCCGAAACCACCACCGTTTACCGGAATGAAAAGTCTGGCGAACTTTCCGGACTATTAAGAGTTAAAGCGTTAACCCAAGACGATACCCATCATTTTGTTCGCCATGACCAAATTCAAGATGAAATCAAAATGATCTTAGGTTTAATGGACGCCGTCTATAGCGCTTTTGGTTTTAGCGAATTCCTGGTTCAAATTTCCATCCGAGACACCTTGGACACTACTAAATATTTCGGCGCCGACGACTTGTGGCAAAAATCAGAAAAAATCCTGATTGACGCCGTTAAAAACTGGGGCAAACCCTATGTTATTGAAGAAGGAGAAGCTGCTTTCTACGGCCCCAAAATTGACATCATGGTAAAAGATGCCATTGGCCGCCATTGGCAACTAACTACGGTCCAACTAGACTTCAACCAACCTGAAAACTTTGACCTCCACTACATTGGCGAGGACGGTCAAAAACACCGCCCGGCAGTTTTGCACGTGGCTATCTTAGGCTCATTGGAAAGATTCTTAGGCGTACTCATTGAACATTTTTCCGGAGCATTTCCGTTGTGGCTAGCGCCAACCCAAATAAAAATTCTTAACGTCGGCGCTGATCACGAAGACTTCTGTAAAAAATTGGCTGACGAATTCAAAGCTCAAGACTTGCGAGTTGAATTGGATTTAGCTAATGAAACTATCGGTAATAAAATCCGCAAAGCCAGCGCTGAAAAAATCCCCTACACTTTAGTGATTGGCGATAAAGAAATGTCTGGCGGACCTTTAGCCGTCCGAGTTAGAGGCCAAAAAGATATGATTAATGTGGCCAAAGATCAATTCCTCAAAGAATTAGTCGAGAATGTTGCTAATAGAAAATTATCTTTATAATTCCGGCTCTTAATTTTAGCCGCCAACCGAGTCGCTCCCAACTTTATGAATAACAAAGTTATTGTTATCCTTGGACCAACTGCTTCTGGCAAAACCAAGCTGGGTGTGGCTTTGGCCAAAAAATTCAAGGGCGAAATTATTTCGGCTGATTCACGCCAGGTCTACCTGGGCATGGATATTGGCACTGGCAAAGATCTTAAAGAGTACAGCCAAATTCCTCACCACTTAATTGATGTTAAAAAACCTAATCAAAAATTTACTGTTAATGACTTTCAACAATTAGCTAATAAAGTTATTGAACAAATTTTGACTAAAAATAAAGTACCAATTATTGTTGGCGGCACTGGTTTATACCTCCAGGCTTTGATTGAAAATTATTCCTTGCCACAAATGAAACCTAATGCCGCTTTGAGAAAAACTTTAGCCAAAAAATCTTTAGTCGCTTTACAAAAACTACTGCAACAAAAAGATCTCCAAACTTACCAACAAACGGATTTGAATAATAAACGCCGCCTCATTAGATATCTGGAAATTATTACGCAAACCAAAAAACCTATAAGTTATAATAAACAACCTTCGCCTTATCAATTTTTAGTCTTAGGTCTAAATCCGGCTTGCGAAATTCTTTACCAAAAAATTGATCAGCGGCTAAAAGAACGCCTCAAACAAGGCTTAGTGGCTGAAGTTAAAAAATTAAAAAAACGAGGTCTTAGTTGGCAACGCCTTAATGATTTTGGCTTAGAATACTATTGGGTAACTCAATTTTTACTAAAAAAAATAACCACTACCGAGCTTTGTAATAAATTAAGTTTAGCTATTCATCATTTTGCCAAACGGCAAACTACCTGGTTTAAACGGATGCCTTATATTTACTGGCTAAAAAATCAAACTGACGCCGAAAGAAAAATCAAAAAATTTCTAACTAATTTTTAGTAATGACCACTGGCGTACCCAAAGACGCCCAATCATATAATAACTTAGCTGGCCCTACTCCTAATCGTACGCAACCATGCGAAACCGGCTTACCCAAATGATTAGATCCCTCCCGTTTACCATTAGGCCAAATTGGTAATTCATGAATAGCATAAACCCCACCTTTAAAAGATAGCCACCAGGGCATCCATAGGCCAGCGGCCTTAGACCAAACTTTTTGGCCTTTTTTATCAATCTTGAAACTACCTGTGGGCGTAGGATTTTTAGCCGTACCACTGGAAATTGGAAAAGTTCCTAACTGGTAAGGACCCAAATAATAAGTCAACTTTTGCTCCTTTAAAGAGATGGTGATTTTTTTGATCAATTTTATTTCTGATTCAGACAAGGGATCATAATTATGAGCAACCTCATCGCCATCCGTATAACCATCTCCATCTGTATCTGATAAAGTTGGATCGGTTTTAAAAATTTGCAATTCTTCAACGTCGGTTAAGCCATCTTGGTCCGAATCAACTTTGGCCGACTCGGTTGAAGTAGCTTGAGCCCAAACTAAACCAGGCGCTAAACTAAAAACACCAATTAATAAAATTAATATCAGTTTTATTTTGAAGATAAATGATCGGTAAATAATTTGGTTAAAATTTCCGGGTTAGCCTTGCCGTTACTTTCTTTCATAGCTAAGCCAACAAAATATTTTATCAAATTAGTTTTACCCGACTGATACTGGCTGACTTGTTCTGGATTAGTTTGAATAATCCCCACCACCAAATCCGCCAAGTCGGCTAAATTATCAACCATGCCCAAATCTTTATCCTTCATAATCCAAGCCGGATCCTCACCGGTGGTAAACATTTCCTGCAAAATTATTTGCGCCGCTGAAGAGTTAATCTTGCCCTCATAAACCAAAGCTACAAATTCAGCAAAATTTTCCGGAGTTAATTTACTTTCGCTCAAACTTAAACCCGCTGCATTAAGATGCTTAAAGACTTCTGAAACCAGCCAATCATAAATTAATTTAACCAACTTTCTCCCATTATTCCGCCAAATCTCCTCTTTACTGCCGGTCACACTTTCTAGGGTAGTTAACCATTCCCGGCCTTCAGAAACCGCTTGTTCAAAAAACTCCGCCACCATTTTATCATCGGTCACAATTTTACTTTCGGCAAAGCCTAAACCATATTCCGCCATAAACCGTTTGCTTCTGGCTTGAGGCAATTCACCTAATCTAGCTTGCCACTCCTCCACCTGGTCTTCACTCAAGACTAACGGCGGCAAATCCGGTTCCGGGAAATATCGATAATCAGCGCTTTCCTCTTTATCTCGCTGCTCGGTGGTTTCACCCTTGGCCTCACTCCAACCGCGGGTAGAAGAAAATTTTGGCCCTTGGCCGCCTTGCCACAATTCAGTTTGCCGGATCTGCTCATACTTCAAAGCTTTTTCCACGGCTTTAAAAGAATTAAGGTTTTTTATTTCCGTTTTAGGATACAGCCGCACTTCACCTAGAGGGCGCAAAGAAATATTAGCATCGCAGCGCAAATGGCCCTTTTCCATATCGGCTTGAGAAACTTCTAAGTAGCGAGCAACTTTCTGTAGCTCCTGCAAAAAAACCCGAGCTTCTTCGGCTGACCGAAAATCCGGCTGAGTGACAATTTCCGCCAGCGGCGTGCCGCCCCGATTATAATCAACCAAAGTTTTGTCTTGAAAATGAAAATTCTTAGCCGCATCCTCTTCCAAATGAAGCCGCTCAATCCCCACCTGCTTGCTGACAATTTGCTTGTCAGAGAGCCAAACAATTTCCACCTGGCCGTTTTTGGCTAGCGGCTTATCAAACTGAGAAATCTGATAACCCTTGGGTAAGTCCGGGTAAAAATAATTTTTTCTGGCAAATTCGGAAACTAATTGTATTTTACAACCTAAAGCCAAGGCCAGCTTAGCACCCAATTCCACGGCCTGGTGATTGATGGTTGGCAAAGTTCCCGGATGACCTAAACAAATTGGACAAACAGTAGTATTGACCGGCAAATCCTCTCCCGCATTAGAACAACTACAAAACATCTTACTGGCCGTACTAAGCTGAATATGAATCTCAAGACCAATAATTGTCTCTAATTGCATAAAATAATTTTAATGAATACTTGCCCCGTAAAATCCGACCTCGAGCAAAAGCGAAGAGGGAGGATTTGTACGGGGTGAATTTCTAAACCAATGATTGTTTCTAACTCCATATTAAGGGTGTTGGCTATGGTGAATAGTAGCTTGTTCAAATTGATAAGCTAAATTTAAAATTTTACTTTCGGTCCAGGGCGCGCCTAAAATCTGCAAACCAACCGGCAAGCGGCCCGCCGTTAATCCAGCCGGAATAGAAATACCGCACAAGCCGGCAATATTGGCGGAGACTGTATAAATATCAGACAAATACATAGTTAAGGGATCATTAACTTTTTCCCCTAACCCAAAAGCTGAGGTGGGCGAAGTTGGCGTTAGGAGCGCATCTACCTTTTTAAAAACTTCGGCATATTCCTGCTCAATCACCTTTTGAACTTTACGCGCCTGCAAATAATATTGATTCTGATAACCGGCCGACAAAACATAAGTGCCCATCATAATCCGGCGTTTAGCTTCTGAGCCAAAACCTTCCGCCCGAGACTGAGCATAAACTTCCCATAAATTTTTAGCGGTTTGACTGGAACGGCCATAACGAATGCCATCAAAACGTGCCAGGTTACTACTGACCTCGGCCGGCATAATAATATAATAAACAGCTAAAGCATAAGCCGTGTGCGGCAAATCAACTTCTACAATTTCTGCACCCAGCTCCCGATACTTATTAACAGCCTGCTCTAAAATTGTTTTAACTTCTGCATTCAAGCCAGTCTGCCAATATTCTTTAGGCAAGCCCAGCCGCAGACCCTTAATAGGCTTAGCTAGATTAGCCGAGTAATCTTCGTGATCCCGACTAACACAAGTAGCATCATAATCATCGGTACCGCTAATGACTTGAAAAATTATGGCCGCATCTTCCACACTTCTGGTTAATGGCCCGGCTTGATCCAAAGATGAAGTCATAGCCATTAACCCAAACCGGCTCACCCGGCCATATGTAGGCTTTAAACCCACTACGCCACAGAAGCTGGCCGGCTGACGAATAGAGCCTCCAGTGTCCGTACCCAGGCTAAATACCCCCAAATCAGCGGCTACGGCCGCGGCTGAACCGCCGGAAGACCCACCCGGAACTTTAGTTATATTCCAAGGGTTTAATGTTGGCCCCCAAGCCGAAGTTTCATTGGAAGAACCCATGGCAAATTCATCACAGTTATTTTTTCCTAAAATAATCATGCCGGATTTTTTAAGCCGATCAACTACCGTGGCATCATAAGCCGCTTGATAATTTTCTAAAATTTTAGAGCCGGCCGTCGCCCTAAGCCCTTTGACCAAAATTAAATCTTTAATTGAACCAGGCGTGCCTTCTAAGCCACTCAATATTTCCCGGCGGCTGATTTTTTCATCTACTGACCTGGCTTGAGCCAAAGCACTGGCCGGCGCTGTACTCACAAAAGCATTAAGATTTTTTTGTTGGTCAATTTTTTGTAAATAAAAATTAGTTAATTCTGTGCAAGAAAAATCTTTATTCTGCAATCCGTTTTGAACTTGTTTAATAGTTAGCCATTCCATATTAGCGTTCAAAAACCGGCTTAGTTTTAATTAATCCATTTTCCGTCTCCGGCGCCTGATTGATCAAATCTTGCGATTCAATAGTTGACCAAGTTGCCGCTTCATCAACCCGCAACAAAGACCGAGGCGTTTTTAAACCTTTATCCAATTCATAGCCTTTAACTTCTTGCAACCGGCTGACATAATCTAAAATACCGGAAATCTCCTGAGGAAATTTCTCCTGTTCGGTCTGGCTTAGCTCCAACCGGGCCAGCTTAGCCAAATGCTCAATTTCTGTTAGTTTTAATGACATAAATTCACTTGAAGTATATCAAAATAATCTAGAAAAGCCAATAAACTTGAAATAATAATAGCCAATTTAGGGGTCAATTTAATTCCTAGTAAATACTAAGTTGACAAAATAATATTTAAATGCTACACTACAAAATCCTGTTTACCTAAATTCAGGATTTAAAAAACCTCAAAAACAAAACCCAACAGTAACAGCATAGAGGCACGTAATGAACGAGATCCGATTTTCTTCAGTCCTGGTAGGAGGCCACGCCGACCAACGTCGAACTATTACCGACA
>JAPLWL010000040.1 GCA_026396635.1 Candidatus Komeilibacteria bacterium
GTTTTTATCGGCTCGGCGTCCGCCATAAACCACGGCTGAAGAAACATGGAGAAACTTAGCTTGATATTGCCTGGCCCAACCCAAGGCCTGTTTTAACAGCAAGCTATTAGACCAAAGAGTTTCCTCTACCCAATGGTCAAAGTTCTTAGCTGAAGTCGGGCAAGCTAAATTATAAATTTCTTGAATACCTTGAGTGGCTAAATCCAAACGTTTTAATTCGGTTACTTTTGATAAATCCAACTCTTTGTTTAAATCTTGATTGATAAAAATAAAATCTTCATTGGGCAGTAAAAATCTAATATTTTCCATGCTGCTGGTAACAAAATTATCAAAACACACCACTCGAGCGGTCTTTAATAATTCTTCACATAAGGCCGAGCCTAAAAAACCAGCCCCACCTAAAACAAAAATATTTTTCTTTTTAATAATTGGTTGAGTAGTCATACAAATTAGCTAAATAATCTTATAATTAATAAGGACCAAACCATTTTAAAAGTTTGCTTAATAAACTTAATTGGACTAGCCACCGCACCATTGGCCGCCCCGCGCCAAGTAATGGGAATTTCCCTTATTTTAGCACCCCGGCGATGCAAAAGCCAGAGGAGTTGAACATCAAAGGCCATGTTGGTAACCGTCAGGTCTTTTAAAATTGGGGTTAACGCCGAAGCTTTAATAATCTTAGCCCCGCACTGAGTATCAACCAAAGGCAAATTAAACAATATTCTAACAAAAATAGAAAATAGCTGCCCAGCCAACTTTCTAAACCAAGTTCGATTAAAAACCGTAGAATTGGGTAAAAATCTGGAAGCAATGGCCGCTTCGGCTCCGTTTAAAGCTAAAAATAATTTTTGCCACTCGGCAACCGGTACGGCATTATCAGCGTCTACAAAACTAACCCACTCTCCCCTAGCTTGTTCAAAACCCAAATGCACCGCCCGACCCTTGCGCGGCAGAGCATCTTCAATTAAAACAACTTCCGGATTATTTAATTGAAATTCCCTAACCACCTTCGCTGTTTGATCTTGGCAGCCATTGGCCACCACAATAATTTCAAAACTTTCTCCAAACTGTTGACGCAAAAAAGAAATATATTCGGTTAAGGTCCGAATAATCTTTTGTTCTTCGTTATAGGCCGGGATAATTAAAGAGAGCCGCATAATTACTCTGACCGACGAAAGGTCCAAAAACTATTAAGAGAAAAATTGATGCCTATACTAATGGCTAGTAACAGCACCTTAGCAATAAGATCATACCAATGAAAAACATCAACAAAAATATAAAAACAAATTTGTAGAATGATCAGGGTAAAAAGATTAATAACCAAAAATTTGACATATTGCTTCCAAACAAATTTTACACCCTGACCGAAAGTCCAAGATCTATTGAACAAATAAGCAACAATGGTTCCGCCCAAAAAAGCAAAAATATTAGCTACTAAATAAAATTTGGTAAACCAAGGGATAAGTCTGGTTAAAGAAAAATAAATTCCAAAATCAACCGGAGTAGCAATGCCACCAACAATTGAATAACGTACGAAGCGTTGCCACTTTTTAGGCAAGGGCAATAACCAAAAAACCAACTGCTCCAATTGATCAAGAAGCTTCATGATAATTATTATTTAGTCCCCTTCAAGACCGCTGCCGCCTCATCAGTCTTACCCAATTTAGTATAGCTATTGGCTAATTTAACTAACCACTGTTTTTCTTCGGCCTGTTTTTTAACTAAAATCTGATAAATAGTGGCTAAATGCGGCCAATCCTGAAGCTGCTCATAAACCGGCAAAATGGCCGTTAGCTGATTAAGATTTTGCCAATCATATTTTTTGTCTAAAAGAAAATCTGCTTGCTGCTTAGCTAAATCCGGTCGCTGATTCTGCCAATAAGCAATCATCAAAGTAACTCGAGCATCTAAATAATCGGGGTTCCAATCAGCCACCTTTTTAAAAATTTCTAAAGCTTCAGCACCACGATTTTGCATTGTTCTTAATTCAGCCAAAACATACCACGGCCTTAAGTTACGAGGGCTTAAATCAATAGCATGTTGAATCACCTCTTCCGCCCGATTAACCAATAAGGCGTCATGAGAAATATTAATATAAGTTAAATAAGATCGGCTCAAAATAAAATAAACAAATAAGCTATTCCATTCTTCGGCTGAAGAAGCTTCCAAACTAGTCAGGGCCTCTTTAAAATCTTCTTGATACTGCTGTCTAAACTTAGGATCAACCCGATTATCATTAAGAATTTGATTAGATAAATTTAATAAGTAATTCATCCATAAAATTTTAATCTCCGTCCTGGGCTCGCCAATAGCCAATGCCTGACGATAGTGATCAAGGGTCTCGGCATAATCTTTGCCGCCACTCAAGAAAGATTTAATAATTTCTTGATTGCCAGAAATCTGTTTAACATTCTGAAAAAATGACCAAATGACCGCAATTAATAAAACAATAATTGCCACATTAAAAAGATACACTCTAAAAAGTTTTTGGCCAAAGAAGCTTTTTTTCAATTCTTCTGGTTTAAGTTGAGGCGCAGCGTGACTATCATTCTCCAAATGATAAACATAGCCCAAAAAAACAAAAAATAATAGATAGCTGGCTAAGGCATCAAAAACTGTAAAATTTTGAAGAAAATAACTAATAAACAAACCACTAAACATCAATAAAGTAATCAAATCAACTATTTTCTTTTTATATAAAGACCATAAAACTCCAATAACCGCGGCAAACAAAGCCAAATAACTAATTAAGCCAAATAATCCCCGCGTTAAAGCCATCTCTACTACCATGTTATGAGCTCGATCAAACCAAACCTCATTAGGAGAATAATTCAAAAATTTAGGATCAAATTCTTTATTAAAAATATAATGGTAATTTTCTGGGCCAACTCCCGTCAACCAATAATGAGGGAATTCCCGCAAGCCACCGCGCCAAGAAAAGAGCCTAGTTTGCAGTGTAGCCTCTTGAGTGGAAATGGAAACTACTCTAGAAAAATATGAATGTTCTTTAACAAAAGAGGAGTTTCTAAAAATAAAAAGTGCTACCCAAAACATAACCAAAACCGCGCCAACTATCATAAACAAACGAATGGGCCTTGATTTGCGACCGCCTAAAATGAAGGCCGCTATTACTAAAATAGCCAAGGTAATAAATAAACCCAATTGAGCACCTCTAGTTTTAGTAATAACTAAGATCACTAAAGAAACAGCGGCCATTACTACATATAACCACCGCCAGGTTGATTTTTTTTGCATCCAAAAAAGCCAAACCGCCAAAAAGAAATTAAATAAAGAGTAGGCGGCTAAATAAGCTGAATTGCCCAGAGTACCATTAGCCCGGTCCACTCCAGATTCAAAAGTAAAAGACGCCCCGGCCCGCTGAGCCAATGAATAGCCATACATGACTACTGCCAAAACCATTTGCCAAATAAATAAACGGCGCCACCATTTCTCTTCTTTAAAAACATGGACTAAAATGAGAACAAAAGCTAAAACGTGTAATAAGGTAAAAGTTCCGTCCATCCGTTCCCAAGTACTCCAAAAACTTCTCACTGGATTAGTAGAGGCAATAGTTGCTACAATTAGCACTACATAGTAAAATAATAAACTCCAGCTAACCCACGATTTTTTAGGTAAAAATGAACGATCGCGCCAAACCAACCATAAGTAGAGCAAACAGATAATATCTACGATAATCCTAAAATACAAGGTTTTAGGAACAATATAAGGAAAGTAGGCATTCCGGAAGATGATTAGCGGCGTTAAAAGGATAGCAAAACAAAAAAAACGGATGATAATTAACAGCCATTTCTTGATAGGATCAGAACCCTCATTAAAAGCTAGAATAATTTTTGACATAAAAAAATATAAAATAATTGGTGTTAATTATAGCATTTTTGAAAACCAACATCAAGACTTGAAAAAATACAAAAAAATTGTATAATACATAATAACAAACACCCTATGGTTTCTCAAGGCCTTTTTAAAAAAATCTTTTTACTCCTCGGAGATCTTTGTTTCTTTTTTATTTCTTTGTGGCTAACACTGCTGCTTCGTCATGGCCATAACTATTCCGGGGACATCTTCCAAACCCACTTACACCTATTCAGCCTACTGGCCATCATTTGGTTAATCATTTTTTACGCCTTTAATCTCTACTATCTCAATTACTACCAGCACCTGACCATCTTTTTAAATACCTTTTTAAAGGCTATGGCCATCAATGGTATTTTAACGGTTATTTTCTTTTATCTCTTTAGCATTAACGCCAATATTACCCCTAAAACCGTCATTGTTATTCAAATATTGATTTTTAGCGTACTCTTTAGCCTATGGCGTTATTTATTTCAAAAAATCTTCAACCAAAATTCTTTAAAACAACAAGTCTTACTCTATGGCCTACACCCTCACCTTAATTCCATCATTGAAGAAATCCAACATCAGCAACACCTTTTTTATTTAGTCGGTTGCTATGTTTTTACCAGAGACCCCAACATCAGAATTTCGGCACCAATTTATTCTCTAGATTACAATCTGGAGGAATTAATTAAAAAAGAAAAAATTACCACCATTGTTATAGCCGAAAATTTAAACTCTACCGATAGCGAGGACCTGGCTAAATTATTACCCTACCAAGTAGACATTTTTAGCTTGCCAAAATTTTACGAAACATTTTTCCAAAAGATACCTATCCAATTTTTAGAGACTTCTTGGTTTTTAGAAAACTTTAGCGAGGGTCAAAAAAGATTGCTAGCCACCCCCAAAAGAATTTTGGACATTAGTTTAAGTCTATTTTGTTCTATACCCAGCTTACTCATCCTGCCCCTTTTGGCTCTGCTTATTAAAATAACTAGTCCCGGGCCAGTCTTTTTTAAACAAATCAGAAGCGGCCAAAATAATAAACCATTTTTAGCCATCAAATTTAGAACCATGACTATTGATGCGGAAAAAAATGGTCCACAATGGGCCCAAAAAAACGATCCTCGGGTTACCACTATTGGCAAATACCTCCGCAAACTCAGATTAGACGAAATACCTCAGCTCTGGAACATCTTAAAAGGAGAAATGAGCTTTGTTGGCCCTCGTCCAGAACGCCCAGAATTCATTGAACAAATAGATAAAAACATAGCCTTTTATGGCTATCGACATTTAGTTAAACCCGGCTTAACTGGTTGGGCTCAAATTAATTATCCTTACGGCTCTTCCCTGGATGATGCTCGAATTAAATTAGAATACGATCTCTACTATATCAAAAATAGGTCTTTCTTCTTGGATTTAAGTATTATTATCAAAACTATCAACACTGTGCTAAAGGGCTGGGGCTAACGCTCGAGCAATTGATGCATTTTAAATAGCACTCGTCGCAAAATAAAAAATGGCGGCAAAGAGCGGTAATTCATTAACCAGGCTTTTTTTAATTCCTGCCAACCCAACCGGCGATGATGCAAATTGGTTCCACTGACCCCACCCTCCCGCATGCAAACTAAAAATTTAGGCAAATAAGAAACAGTTAAACCGTTTTTTAAAAAACGCAACATTAGTTCATAATCTCCGGCAATTCTAAAACTAGCATCAAACAGTCCCCAGCGCTCATAAACCGACTTTCTGATAAATAAACTTGGATGAGGCATAATCCAGCCATTTTTTAATTTAGCCGGCTGGTAAAAACCCGGCCGCCAACGCCGAACAATTTTATTTTTTTGATGACGGTCTACATAAATTAAATCCCCATAACAAGCTTCGGACTGATTCTGTTGCAAACAATTAACCACATCCTGCAGGGCTTCGGGGTAATTATAATAATCATCAGCATTAATCATACCCACTACTTCGCCGCTAGCTAACCGCAGGCCCTTATTCATGCCGTCATAGATGCCATTATCCCGCTCTGAAACAACCTTACTTATCTGACTACGATATTTATCAATCACCTCTAAAGTACCGTCCGTAGAGCCACCATCAATAATCAAATATTCTACTTCTGGATAGGTCTGACTTAAAACACTTTTAATTGTATCTTCAATAGTGGCGGCGCTGTTGCGGCAAACCGTAATAATAGAAATTTTCATTTTAGAAAAACAACTTTAATAATTTTAAAATCCCCTGCTTCCACGGCACCCGATGAGAAACGCCCGACTGCCGATTAATGGCCTCTAAATTTTCTAAGTACCACTCATAATTTCTAACTAAAGCTTGTTTATTGGAATACCTCGGCCTAAAACCTAAAACTTTTTCAGCTTTGGCAATAGAGACAAAGCTATCTTTAGAGGCCGTTTCATAAACCCATTTATACAGTGGCGACAAATGAAGTGCTTCTAAAAACCGCAGCAGCCAAATAGCCGGCGCGGCCGGAAAACCAATAATTTTTTTGCCAAAACCGGCTTTATCTAAAACCGCCTGATAATCTTCTTTCATGGTGGTAAATTCGGCCGCGCCGATATTAAAAGTATCATTAACCTTATCTTTTTCTAAAGTGGCACACAAATAAATAGCTTCACACAAATCCTCTACATCCAATAGTTGATACCGATTATGGCCATTGCCAATCATCGGAAAACCCTTGCCGTCTTTAGCCAAATCATAAAACAAAGCAAAAACTCCTAACCGTTCTGGGCAAATAAAAGACTTAGGCCGAACAATTGGCCAGCACAGGACTAGCTTGCGGTAAGACAAACACAATTCTGCATAAAGGATGATGATCCGGAATCCCATAAACCGCGGTTGAAGAAACTTGGATAAAACGATCAACTTTATTTTGCCAAGCACTGTCTAAAACATTTTTAGTGCCATCAATGTCAGTGGAAAAAATGTCTTCTTTTTTGTACAACGGCAAAGCCGCGGCCGTATGAACAACTATTTCAATCCCCGCCAGGCATTTTTCAACCACACTTTGATCTCTAATATCACCAACCACCGCCTCCACCTGGGAGCTTTCCGGGTAATCAAATGGCATAATATCCAAAGATCTCACCTGGTGACCCCGAGCTAATAAATAACGAATTAAATTAATGCCTAAAAATCCAGAACCGCCAGTCACTAAGTATTGAGTCATATAATTTCTTTAAAGATAATAAATAATATACATAAAAATTAACCAAGCGGCTACACTCCCAAATATCATTGTATCTTTTAAAGCTAACTTTTCTGGATATTCAGCATCGCCAGAAGTATGAATAATAAAAAGGTATCGAAAAATTCCCAAAATCACAAATAAAGTTGAATAAACAGCCAGCGACGATTGAACTCCCAAAACACTATAAATACCATAAGCCACCACCGTTAACCCGGCCGACATGGTTAACAATTGATCCAAAAAATTAAGATTATAATATCGCAAGACCTCCCGCTGATTAAGATGAGCCAATTCCGCCCGTCGCTTGCCAATCACAATAAACAAACTAAAGAAAATAACACACAAGACCAGCCAGCGCGAAATAAAAATATCACCAGCCCAACCACCAGCCAAAATTCTTAATAAATAAAAAGAGGAAACCAACAATAAATCAAAAATGGCAACTTTTTTTAAATAAAAAGAATAAAGCAAATTAAAAACTAAATAAATCAACATTAAGCCGCTAATCGTTGGCACTTTAACCACGATGAGCCAAGCCGCCACCATCAATAACAAACCAGACAAAACCCCAGCCGCCGGCGCTGAAACTAAACCAGCGGCCACTGGCCGAAATTTTTTCTTAGGATGTTCGGCATCGGTCTTTTTATCAGCCAGATCATTAATCAAATAAACCGCGCTAGCCGTTAAACAAAAAACTACAAAAGCCCAAATAGAGGCCGCTAATTTATTAAGATCAAAAACGTCTCGGGCAAAAAAAAGCGGGGCAAAAATAAATAAATTCTTAATCCACTGCCACGGTCTCATTAAAGTCAGATAAAGTGACAGCTGATAAAAAAAATCATCCACTAAATAAGCTGTCTTGGTAATAAATGAGTCGGTCGACGCTAGCAACCGTTGGACTTTAACAAAGCTGGCCCCAATATTTTTAGCAAACAAACCATCAGTTAAAAACTTGTCGCCAATCACCACTAATGGCCAACGCTCCGGATTATCCAAATATTTAAGAATTTTAGCACTTGGCTTGCGATAAGGGGCATCTAAACAAGGGACCTTAGTTAATTGGGCTAATTCCTGGTTACGATTAGCCACTGCTCTCTTATTAGAACAAAAATAAAGCCGATTATAATTTTTCAACTCATCAACTTTGGCAATCACCCCTTGACTAAGAATACCCTGACC
>JAPLWL010000066.1 GCA_026396635.1 Candidatus Komeilibacteria bacterium
ATTAAGTTGGCGGGTTATTGGATTAAATCAGGCCAGCCGGTAGTTAGTGAACAGTATGCTGATCCTAATCAAAAAGATGTTTATACGGCCAGTGGTAGCACTGATTTGGTTAAATACCCAACGGTAATTTTGGTTAATGGCGGCTCAGCCAGTGCCTCAGAAATTTTTTCCGGAGCTTTAAAGGATTATGGCTTGGCTAAGTTGGTTGGCCAAAAGACTTTTGGCAAGGGTACGGTTCAGGCTTTGGAAAAATTGCCAGACGGCTCTTCGGTTAAACTTACTATTGCTAAATGGCTTACTCCCAAAGGTACTTCTATTGAAGAACAGGGTATTACTCCTGATTTTGAGGTGGCCATTAGCGAAGATGATTATAATAATGCCAAAGACCCGCAATTAGATAAAGCTAAGGAATTGTTATTGAATAATAAGTAGAAAATTATATGAAAGTTGTTTTGCTTAGAGATTATCAAGCCCTGGGTAAAAAGGATGAAATTAAAGAAGTTAAAGATGGCTTTGCTTTAAATTTTTTAATTCCTCAAAAAATTGCTAGCAAGGCAACGACAGATCGTTTAGTAATTGCTTTACAAAATCAAGCCAAAGAAGTTAAAGTCGCTCAAAATGCAGTTACCAGCAAAGCCAAGCAGCAGGCTGTTTTAAAAACTGTTCATTTAACTATTACCAGCAAAGCTAATGAGCAGGGTCATTTATATTCACAAGTGAGTGGTAAAATGATTCAGGATCAGTTAAAAAAGCAATTTGGAATCAGTTTATCAGATGCTAGTTTTAAATTAGTTGGGCCTCTTAAAATGTTGGGTGAACATGTGGTACAATTGAGGGTAGAAAATAATTTAATTAGCATCAAAGTAAGGATTATTCATGAATAAAAAAGAAACCAAATTTATTGTAGTAACTGGTGGGGTTTGTTCTGGTTTGGGCAAGGGCATTGCTTCGGCTTCTATTGGAGCCATTTTAAAGGCGGCTGGATTTAGTGCTTTTCCGGTTAAATTAGATCCTTATTTGAATGTTGATCCTGGAACTATGAGTCCGTATCAGCATGGAGAGGTTTATGTGACTGATGATGGCACGGAAACTGATTTGGACCTGGGTCACTATGAGCGTTTTATTGATGTTTCTTTGTCTAAGCTATCTAATATTACTAGCGGCCAGGTTTATCAGGCTTTAATTAGCCGAGAACGGCAAGGGGATTTTTTGGGTAAGACTATTCAGATTATCCCATATTAAAAATTATTTAAAAGAGGCTGCGGAAAAATCCAAGGCTGATTTTTTGTTAATAGAAATTGGGGGAACCGTTGGCGACATTGAAGGCGAGCCTTATTTAGAAGCAGTGCGTCAGTTGCACCAAGAATTAGGTCACGAACGGGTAATGTTTATTCATTTAACGCTATTGCCCTATCTTAAGGCTTCGGAAGAGCTAAAAACCAAGCCAACGCAAGCTTCGGTTAAAGAATTATTGCGTCATGGAATTCAACCGGATATGATTTTGGCTCGCTCTGATTTACCGGTGGGTAAAGATATTATTCAAAAAATTGCTTTATTTTGTGATGTGCCGGCCGAGGCAGTTATTCCGGCTTTAACTGTGCCTTCAATTTATGAAGTGCCGGTAATTTTTGAAAAGTATCATATTTCAAAAATCATCTTTCAACATTTTAAACTAAAGGTTGTTAAACCAAACTTAACTCCATGGCAAAATTTAATCAAAAAGATTCATGATGGCAAAAAAACTGTTAAAATTGGTTTAGCCGGCAAATATACGGAAAATCCAGATGCTTATTTAAGTGTAATTGAAGCTTTAAAATCGGCTTGTTATCATTTTGATGCCAAATTAAATTTAGTTTGGTTGGATTCGGAAAAATTAGAAAATAAAAAATCACCAGAAGGGAAGCGCTTACAAGCATTAGATGGCTTGTTGGTTCCGGGTGGTTTTGGCAAGCGTGGTATTGAAGGTAAGATTTTAGTAGCCCAATTTGCCAGAGAAAATAAAATTCCATATTTAGGATTATGCTTGGGCTCACAGATTATGGTCATTGAAGCAGCTCGGCATCTAGCCGGTTTAATTGATGCTAATTCTGAAGAATTTGACCCAAAGTCAAAAAATTTAATTGTTCATTTTTTGCCCGGTCAATCAGAGCGACGCGCTAAAGGCGGAACTTTAAGATTGGGCTCCTATCCTTGTGTTATTAAAAAGGGTACCAAGGCTTGGGAGGCTTATAAGCTTGAAAAAATTGACGAACGGCATCGCCA
>JAPLWL010000031.1 GCA_026396635.1 Candidatus Komeilibacteria bacterium
ATTAAATTAAAATTATTCTTTGGTTGTTTCTGCTTCTGTTTCAACAACTTCTGGTGTCACTTCTCCGGCTACTTCCGGAGCAACTTCAGTCTGATCCTTTAAAAATTCTTCCCCGCCTTCAATTTCAATACGCCAGCCAGTTAATTTAGAGGCCAGCCGAACATTCTGACCATTGCGACCAATGGCCAAAGATAATTGATCTTCCAAGACCTTAACTTGAGCGGTTTGATTGGCAACATCTAAATTAATAGACATAACTTTAGCCGGCGAGAGCGCGGCTTCAATAAATTTTTCCGGATCAGTTTGATAATTAATGATATCAATTTTTTCACCATTTAATTCAGCAATCACGGTTTGTACCCGGCTGCCGCGCTGACCCACGCACGAACCAACCGGATCAATGTTGTCTTGGTCAGAAGTCACGGCTAATTTAGTCCGCACGCCACCTTCTCTGGCAATGGCTTTAATTTCCACGGTGCCGGAAGCAATTTCCGGTACTTCCAAGCGGAATAATTCTTTAACAAAATCCGTACTAAGGCGAGAAACAATAATTTCCGGGCCCTTAACCGTGGTACTAACTGCCCCAATTAAAAACTTATACCGTTGATTAAGATAATAGGTTTCAGTAGGCACTTGCTCTTCCGGTGGCATGACCGCTAAGGCGCCGCCCAAATCAACCAAAACATTGCGGCCTTCTTTGCGCTGCACTACTCCGTTAACAATTTGGCCTTCCTTTTCTTTATACTCTTCAAAAATAGTCGCCCGCTCGGCTTCGCGTAAGCGTTGGATAATAACTTGCTTAGCGGTTTGCGCCGCGACTCGGCCAAAACCAGCTGGCACTTCTAAAGCCACAATTAATTCTTCGCCCACTTTAATTTTGGGTTTAATTTTTTTAGCTTCGGCGAGCATAGTCTCGGTTTTGGGGTTAAACCGTTTTTCCGGCTCCCGACCTTCGGCTAAAGCTTGTTCTTGTTCTTTAGCCAGCTCCTCCAAATCCATATCAGCAACTACCAGTTTAATATCAAAAACCTCCATTTGGCTGGTTTCCAAATCATAATTAACTTTAAGATTTTGCATTTTGTTGCCAAAATCCTTGCGATAAGCAGCGGCCAAGGCTGCTTCAATGGTTTCTAAAACCGCTTCTTCCTTGATTCCCTTTTCCTCACAAACCAAGCGAATGGCATCCTTTAGTTCAGACATAGCTTTAAAATAATCCAATAAATAGATGCTTTTAGAGAGCCAAACAGGCGCCTTAGAGCATCAAAAAACTAGTGTTATCTAACACTAGCTACTATTACTATACAGGATTAACAAACAACCGTCAACCAAATCATTCACCTATGTTCTCAAACAACTGCCAATAATATTTTTGACCGCGCTGTTCAATGATAACCAAATCCAATTGCCAGGGCGTTTCTGGACCAGAACCGAAATAACAAGCAATGGCCGCCACTAGCTTTTGTTGCTTACTAATAGTAACGGCCTCTTCCGGCCAGCCAAAAATCTGATTACGCCGCGCCTTAACTTCAACAAAATGGATTAGCCCATCTTTTTTAGCAATAATATCCAACTCACCAAACCGACAATGCCAATTGCGGTCAATAATTTTATAACCAAGTTTGGCTAAATAGCGACTAGCTAAATTTTCCGCCCAAGCGCCAAAAGATTTTTTATCCATAAAAATTATAAAATAAAAAGAGCCTCTTAAAAGACTCTTTTAAAAAATAAAATCTATTTCTAATTACAGATATTTTCTAAATTGCTCCCGTTTGGCTCGCTCGGCTTTTAACCGAGGAAATTCTATAAATAAAAATTTAGCAATAAACACCAACCAGACCAAACAAACCAGCCACCAAGTCCAAGCCCAAATCCGCATGCCAAAAAACTGAACCTGCTGTTGGCGGAAAAATAACAATAATAAACCAACCAAACTAAAAGAATAACCAAAGGTAGCTACTTTTTGAAAGGCCAGCTTTAAAAATTTATCTTGATCGCGCAATTTAATAACTTGCCGGCCAGCCGCGGCCGCGCCAACCAAAAACACCAGATACAAAATTAATAAAAACCAATAAAAAAACCGAGAAAATGGATCTGTAAACAAGGAAAACCAATAACCAATCGTTAATAGACTTGGTAAATACATAAAATTATTCTACTTAACCGCCACTAAGGCGTAGTGGTGCGGACCAGCATTAATGGTATCACCAACTTGAAATTTAGCTTCAATCAATAAATTCCGGACCGTCTGTTCATCCAACCGACGGCTGCTGGCCGGACCAATGCCTTCATCGCGAGCTTGCCAATCCACCACTAAGGCTTGGCCGCCAAAACGCAACAAGCGCCAGGCTTCAGCCAAAACAGTTAGCGGCTCTTTAACTTGAAATAAAATATTAACCAGCAAGATGAAGTCTAATGATTCAGCTGGCAACTTGGTACTGCCAGGAGTTTCTAGGTCAGCCCAAATGGTTTTAAGATTAACCAAGCCTTCGTGAGCCGCATGACTACTGACCGAAGACAAGACATTCTTTAAAATATCAATGGCATAAACCTGACCTCGCTCGCCCACCAATTTAGAAGCCGTTAAACTATTGATGGCGGTAGCCCCACAACCAAAATCAGCCACCCGGCTGCCGGCGCCGATTTTCAAAACCTCAGCCAATAATTGATTGGGATTAATAAGTTCGTTCCCAGCGGCAATAACCATAATGAATCATTTAATAACTTGCAACTTGTATCTTATACTATTTTTTGGCCTTTGAAAAGCCGGGCAATTGGCCTAAAACTAGCCCGATGCCAAATGCTCGGGCCGTGCTCAGCCAGCCGTTCTTGGTGTAATTTTGTACCATAACCCTTGTGTTGATCAAAGCCATAGCGCGGGTCTTTTTGGTGCAAATCAATCATCCAATTGTCCCGATAGACCTTAGCAATAATAGAAGCAGCAGAAATTCCCGCATGCTTACTGTCGCCTTTAACTACCATTTGATGTGGCACCTCCAAACTAACTCCGCGCATCAAATCCAACAAAAAAAAGGTTTGCGAGCTGCCTAACTCAGCCACAATTTTGGCCACGCCCTGACGTTGAGCGGCCTGAACTCCTCTTTTATCAATTTCGTGATTATCCAAACTGATAATCCGTCCCCAAAAAATCTGCTGAATTTTTACGGCCAATTCTTGACGTTTTTTAGGACTGAGCATTTTAGAATCCCTGACTTGGGTCAACAATTCTTGCTGTTCTTTATTAGTAATAAAATCCTGCTCTAATTTAATCAGACCAAAAACCAGCGGCCCGGCCCACGGCCCACGGCCAACTTCATCAATAGCAATGACGGTTTGATATTTTTTTAACAAGGCTAGTTCCAACTCAATGGTTGGCTTAATCATATTCCTAGTTAATCCAAGAGCGGGCGCGCATGGCCTCACTAATCCGGCCCACGGCCACGATAAAAGCGGCCGTCCGCAAATCAGTTTTTTTGCTTTGGGCCATTTGCCAAACTTCATTAAAGGAATCCACTATAATTCTTTCTAATTTCTGAAAAACTTCTTTTTCGGTCCAATAATAATTGGCTAAATTTTGAACCCATTCAAAGTAAGAAACCGTGACCCCGCCAGCATTGGCCAAAACATCCGGCACCAAAACAATACCTTTCTTAAATAATTTTTCGTCAGCTTCTGGAGTGGTTGGCCCATTGGCTAATTCCAACACTACCTTAGCTTTAATCCGACCCACATTTTTTTCGGTGATTTGATTTTCCAAAGCCGCTGGCACCAAAACATCTACCGGCAACTCCAATAACTTTTCATTAGTAATAGTCTGCGCACCCGGAAAACCAGTTAACTTGCCAGTGCTCTGCTTATATTTTTCTACTTCTTTTAACACCAACCCCTTGGGATTATAAATTCCAGCTGAAGAGTCTGAGACCGCTACCACTTTATACCCGGCTTTTTGCACCAAACCGGCCATAACTGAGCCGGCATTACCAAAACCCTGAATAGCCACCGTGGTTTTACCCAAAACCAGTTTTAATTTTTTAACTACTTCCGACAAAACATAAAATCCACCCTGAGCCGTAGCCGTACCCCGACCCTGGGAACCACCCACCGCTAAAGGTTTACCGGTAATCATGCCCGGCGCCTCGGTGCCAGTAACTTTATTATATTCATCCATCATCCAAGCCATAATCTGGGGCGTGGTATAAACGTCGGGTGCCGGCACATCTTTGTCCGGACCAATATAAGGAGCAAACATAGCTGCATAAGCTCTGGATAATCTTTCTAATTCCGTAACACTTAACTTTTTAGGATCAACCACGACCCCGCCTTTACCACCGCCCATCGGGATGCCGACCACGGCGCACTTAATGCTCATCCAAAAAGCCAAAGCTTTGACTTCTGACAAATCCACTTTGGGATGAAATCTAATCCCACCTTTATACGGCCCGCAAGCATTGTTATACTGAACCCGATAACTTTCAAACATTCTTAAAGAACCGTCATCCATTCTGACCGGCAAACTGTGATTAATAATCCGTTGCGGCTTACTTAAAAATTCCCAAGTTTCCGCGGACAAACCGCCCAATTGAATAGCCTTTTTTAATTGAGTTAAGGCATTAGCAAAAGCATTCATAAATAATTTTGATTACTGATTAGCTAACGATAAGCATAACTCTTTTTTTTAAGCCAAGCAATATCCTTAAACCTATTAATTTAGAAACCCGCTGCCGCGGGAGGCCCCATTTCTTTTACCTTGATGCAAAAGAAATGGGAAAAGAAAAAATCAAGGCCAGCAGAAAAATATCCAAAACCTTGCTCGCCAAGCTAAACAAAATAAACTCCCCCGAGCTAACGCTCGGGGTCAAACAATATTTTGTTTTTAACGCTTGACTCGACTGCGGTTTTTGACGATATTTTTCTGAGGCCGGAAAAACTACAAATACAAAAGAGCCCAATCTCTTGAGCCCCTATTATTCAGCAACTATTTAATAATCTTATCTACCAAACCGTAGCTCAAAGCTTCTTCGGCGGTTAAGTAATAATCCCGGTCCGTGTCTTTTTCTAGTTTAGCCAAAGATTGACCCGTATGTTTAACCAAAATTTTATTTAACCGATCTTTTAATTTTAAAATTTGTTCGGCCTTAATTTTGATGTCGGCGGCTTGGCCTTCTACGCCGCCCATAATCTGATGAATTAAAATTTGCGAGTTGGGAAGCGCATAGCGTTTGCCTTTGGTGCCACCGGCTAACAAGACCGCCGCCATGGAAGCAGTTAAACCAATGGCAAAAGTGGCGATGGGCGCTTTGATGTATTGCATGGTGTCATAAATGGCCAAACCATCAGTCACGCTCCCACCCGGACTATTTAAATAAATTTTAATTTCTTTGTCGCTGTCTTGGCTTTCTAAAAATAATAATTGGGCAATCACGATATTAGCCACTTTGTCATCAATGGCATCGCCCAAAAAAATAATTCGATCCTTCAACAGGCGGGAATAAATATCATAGGCCCGTTCACCGAATTGAGATTTTTCAATAACTGTTGGAATTAAATACATAAAAGTTATTTATTAGTAGGTTTTCAAAGTCTTAGGCACCTACCTATTATTTACCATTATCCGAGCCGTTAGTCAATGTGTTTTTTTCGGAAAAAACTTCTTCCACTGCTACCCCGGCAAGCTCCGAGCCAATCAGCTGTAATTGGCCTTTAATTTTAAAACCCGAGGCCTTGCGATGACCGCCGCCGCCCAGCCAAACCGCCAATTGAGCGGTGTTTACTTGAGGCAAAGTGGTTCTAAACCGACCCTTGACAAACCCGTCCTGCTCTTCTAAAACCAAAACTATTTTAGCTTGATCCAGCTGGTTTAAAAAATTGGTAAAATCTTCGGTCTTAATAGTATCCTGCCCGGCTTGGGCCTTAAAGTAAGTAATGGCGGCCTCATAGCGATGGTTCCAATTCAACCGTTCAAAGCCCTCGCCCCAGGTCTGCCACAAAGAAATCGGCCGGTTATTTTTCATAAAGGCATAAACCTGTTCAATCCGGCCGCCGGCAGTAAGCAGTTTGGCAAAAACTTCCAAGGTAGTGGTTTTAGTGGCGGAATGGCTTAAAAAAGAAGTATCAAAAACAATGCCGGTCAGCAAATTAGTGGCCAGATCCGGACTAACCACAAAACCAACGGCTTGAAAAAAATAATACAATAATTCACTGGTAGAACTAACGCCGGTTTCTATTAAATTGTAATCACCAAAATTGTCATTGGTAGCATGATGGTCAAAATTAACTAAAGTATAGTTTTTGTCTTTAGGCAGTAATTCAGCCACGCCGGCATAAACCAGGCTGCCAGAATCCATGACTATAACTAAATCAATTTTAGAAAAATCAAAATTCCAATTTGAAATAATTTGATTAAAGCCAACTAAAAACCGATATTTGTTATCAATGGGCGCGCCGGCA
>JAPLWL010000016.1 GCA_026396635.1 Candidatus Komeilibacteria bacterium
CATCCTAGGAAACGGAATTGTTTCCCGAACATGTTCCAGGCCGCAAATCCAAGCCACCAAGCGCTCCAGTCCATAACCAAAGCCCGAATGCGGCACACTGCCGTAGCGGCGTAAATCCAAATACCACTCAAAAGCTTCAACTGGCAATTTATTTTCTTTAATCCGATCCAAAAGCGTTTGATAATCATCTTCTCTTTGCGAGCCGCCGATAATTTCGCCATAACCTTCTGGTGCTAACAAATCCGAACATAAAGCGTGCTGACCAGATTCATCTCGCTTCATATAAAACGCTTTAACTTCCGCCGGATAATGGGTAACAAAAATTGGCTGATCATATTTTTTAGTCAACATGGTTTCATCATCAGCGCCCAAATCATCATTATCTTTAATATCACTACCCATGGCACGCAATTCGGCCACCGCTTCAGCATGATTTGACTAATACCGATTTAACAATAAAAGAAACTAAGCCTTCTTGAACTTCCATATTCTGCTTAAAATCACACCAGGCCATTTCCGCATCCATCATCCAAAATTCGGTTAAGTGCCGACGGGTCTTGGATTTTTCTGCCCGAAATACCGGACCAAAATCAAACACCCGACCATGAGCAAAAATAGCCGCCTCAATATACAACTGGCCGGACTGAGACAAATAAGCCTTGGCCCAATCAAAATAATTTATTTCAAAAAGTTCCGTGGTACCCTCACAAGCCGAAGGCGTTAAAATGGGCGAATCAATTTTAATAAAGCCCTCCTGATTTAGATATTCGTAAGTAGCATTAATAATGGTATTGCGAACGCGCTGAATGGCCCACTGACTGGGAGTCCGCAACCAAAGATGCCGATTATCCAACAAAAAATCCGGACCATGTTCTTTTTTACCAATGGGATATTCTTCGGCCACCTGATAAACCGCTACCTCGGTAACCTGCAGTTCATATTCTTCTTTTTTAGGATGTTTGGAAACAACCCCGGTTAACTGAACCGATGATTCAATAGTCACTCGGCTGGCCTCTGACCAAACTTTTTCAGCTACCTTACTTTTATCTACAATCGCCTGGCAAAAACCGCTACCGTCTCTAACTTGAAAAAAAATAATACTCCCTGAGGAACGGAGGTTATAGACCCAACCGGAAAGAGTAATAGTTTGACCTAAAAGTTTAGGAAAATCAGTTATTTTTACCATAAAAAGCAATTTTATTATACGCTATTTGCTTAGTTTAGTAAACAAATAATACCACAATTAATTGTAATTTAGATATTATTGACAAAAATATAATTTAATGATTAAATACTATGTCAACAAAAACAAAAATCAGGGAAAAACCAATGGAAGATTTAATCCCCCTTACCTTACTCTGTGTCCTGGCTGTTGGTGTTTGCTACCTTGTTAGCATTTATCAAAACCCCTCAATTCCAGCTCACCGGCAAATAGCCGGCCAAGCAATACTTGTGGCTGCGAATGGAGCCGCTTGCCAGATTGAGTATGGCGCTACCATCATCAACCAGCCGGGACAACTGCCAATTGTTGTCCTAGAAAGATTAAGCCGCTGTCCAGCAGGATAGCGGCTTTTCCATTTACTTAATCATCATCTTCCTCGTCCGGATCAACCGGTATATAATCCGGCGTAGCAAAATTATAATACTGTTCACGATCTAAATTCCATAATTGTTTCCAACCGGTATCGCCGGCCAAAAAATCAACTTCTTTACAACGGCGCGAAAAAGCTTCTTTTATATGCTCCATGATTAGCAACTTGCCCAAATTATCAAAGCCGGACGCCTGACCGGCATTCAATACATACCAAATGCCTTTAAATTCACAAGCCAGTTCCAAGCCAACCACCACGCCATTAATTTTAATGACCAAAGTTCTGAGTTGTTGTTGATCAACCAAGTATTGAATAATCTCCCGCATCTCTTCAATGAACAATGGCTCAATAAAATCGGACTCTTCACCAAACCGTTCCAGATTAAATTTTACAAAATCATCAAAATGTTCATTAAGCTCCCAAGCTAATTCATAATGTAAATCCTGTAATTTTTTCAAATCTCTAAGCAAATTGTAACGGTGCTTTTTGCTAAAAGTTTGCAAATATTCTGTCACTGAATAATTAAACTTGGCCGGCTCTAAAAAGTAGCGATGATGCACGGCTTGAAAATAATTTTTATATTCGGGAAATTGCTTAATCACTTGTTCAGCCGCCTGGGCATTAACATCAAACAATTTGGTTGACGGCAAATTGGCCACCAAAAAAGGAAAATACTCCAAAGGAAACCAAAATCTAATATCCTCCAAATAATCGCCACCAAAAGCATAATAACGACCCAATTCTTTTTCCAGCCAGAGCGGCCACAAACCCAACTCTTGCCCATCGTCATCAACCAAAACCAAAAAGTATGGCTCAAACTGATCCACGTGGAAAAGCGGTGCTATAAAACCCCATTCATCCCAAACTGTTTCATAGGGAGAAAATTTTTCCCACAACAACTTGGCTTTAACAATATCTTTAACAATATCTATTTTCATATTTTAGGTATCTTCACTTTAGGATAATTTTTAACAATAATGGCCATGACCTGCTGAGCAGTTTTAGCCGCCATTAATTTAACGCGTAGTTCTTTAGCACCATCAAAACCAGACACATAGGCTTTGAAATGTTTTTTCATGATATCAAAATTTTTATATTGGCCCAAGAGCTTGGCAAATAAAAAGGTGTGCTCTAGCATAACCCCAAATCTTTCTTCCAAACTAATTGAAGTCAAACTTTTTTTAGGGTTAAAAAACCAAGGATTACCAAAAATTCCCCGGCCAATCATAACGCCATCAGCACCGGTTTGCTTGGCCAACTCCTTGGCTTGAATCAGGCTAGTTACATCGCCATTACCAAAAATTAAAGGACGATTTTTACTGTCAGTTAATTCTTTGGTTAAAGTCACGGCCCGAGCTACCTCTGACCACTGGGCCGGCACCTTAGACATTTGTTTTCTGGTCCGAGCATGAATAATAATCACCGCCGGCTCAGCTTTTAGCAAAGCCACCAACCACTGATCTAAAACATTGGTATTATAGCCTAAACGGGTTTTAACTGAGACCGGCAATTTACCAGCGCCCTCTTTAGTGGCTAAAATAATTTCTGCAGCTAGAGCCGGATTTTTCATTAAAGCAGCTCCGGCGCCTTGTTTTTCAATGGATTTATCCGGACAGCCCATATTAATATCAATACCATCAAAACCCAACTTAGCCGCTAATTGCGCGACTTTATACATCTGACTTGGCTTAGAGCTAAAAAATTGAGCCACAATTGGCCGTTGTTTTTTGCTAAATTGTAAATCAATGAGCAACTTATCACGCCCCACCGAATCCAAGCCGGCGGCCGAAACAAATTCAGTCCAAAAAACATCCGGCTTACCATACTTAGCAATGATTTCTCTAAAAGCCACATCCGTCACATCCGCCATGGGCGCCAAGACCATAATGGGCTTTTTTAATTTTGACCAAAAACCATAATTCATAGGTGTCAGCTATTATAGCGCCTAAGAGCCAGAAAAAGAAAGACGGGAAGATTATCACTTCCCGGCTCCCCTGGAGTTTCAACTGTTCATTATTCTTTAGTGGCACAGCCACAAGAACAGTCTGGCTCGCACTTACAGCAATAATGGCAAAGGGTTGCCTCACAAGTGCAATTTTCCCCTTCGGCAAATTCCATTTTGCAAGCAGTACATTCGGCCATAGTAAATCCCTTAACATCAAAACCGTTTGGTTCTGACTTAATGATTAGGTAATTATTATTATAACACGCTAGCCCAGGGTATTAGCAAGTAATTTAACTACCG
>JAPLWL010000057.1 GCA_026396635.1 Candidatus Komeilibacteria bacterium
AAACCGTGGTTTTAAAAGGTTGGGTTAATGTTCGGCGCAACATGGGTAAGATTGTTTTTTTGGACTTGCGCGATTCTACGGCTATTGTGCAATTAGTTTGTGTGCCTGGTGAATTAGACGAAGCTTCTTTGGAGGCGGTTAAAGAGGTTCGGCCAGAATTTGTTATAGAAGTTGAAGGCGTGGTTAATGAGCGTAATGCCAAATCAGTTAATCCCAATATGGCCACTGGCACGGTGGAAGTTTTAGTTAAAAAATTGTCTATTATTAATACTGCCGAAACTCCGCCGTTTGAAATTGATAATGAAGAGCGGCAGGCCAATGAAGAGTTGCGCTTAAAATATCGTTACTTGGATTTGCGTCATACTCGCATGCATAACAACATAAAAACGCGGCATCAGATTATTCGGGCCATGCGGGAATTTTTCTATGCGGCCGATTTTTTGGAAATTGAAACGCCGTTTTTGTCCAAGTCCACGCCAGAAGGCGCCCGAGATTTTTTAGTGCCGTCCAGAAATTATCCGGGCAAGTTTTATGCGCTTCCTCAAAGTCCGCAGCAGTATAAGCAAATGTTAATGGTGGCGGGCCTGGAAAGATATTTTCAAATTGTCCGTTGTTTTAGGGATGAAGATCAGCGCGGCGACCGCCAGGCGGAGTTTACTCAATTGGATGTAGAAATGAGCTTTGTGCAGCAGGAAGATATTTTGCGTTTAACCGAAGAGCTGGTGACGGCCGTGATGGCCAAAATTAAGCCGGCCGCTAAGATTAGCTTCCCGCGCATGACTTATGCCGAGGCTATGAAAAATTACAATTCAGACAAACCGGACATCAGAAAAGATAAAAACGACCCTAATGAATATGCCTTTTTGTGGGTGACGGATTTTCCAATGTTTGAATATAAAGAAGGGGACCAGCGCTGGGGTGCGGTCCACCATCCGTTTACCGCCATCAACCCGGAAGATGTTCATTATTTGGAACCGAGGATGAATTCCTCGGTTACCACTGCGGAGCCGAAGAATTCATCTTCGGCGAGTGATTTGAGTAAAATTAGAGCGCTCCAGTATGATCTGGTTTTAAACGGCAATGAAGTAGCCGGCGGTAGCATCAGAACTCATGATCCAAAGATTTTGCAAACAGTTTTTGAAAAATTGGGGCACAGCGCTTCGGATATTCAAAAATTATTTGGCCATTTGTTTGAAGCCTTTAAATATGGCGTACCGCCACACGGGGGCATTGCTTTTGGCCTAGATAGATTAGTGGCGGTTTTATGTGGCGAAGTTTCTATTAGAGAAGTCATGGCTTTTCCAAAAACTTCTGATAACCGGGATCCGCTAATGGCTTCGCCCAGTGAAGTGACTGCCGAACAGTTGGTGGAACTAGGTTTAGTTATAGAAAAGAAAGAATAGAAACATCATGTATCTTTCTGCCTTACAGCGATATATTCTGCAAACTACTCTGCTGGCTGGTAGAAATAAAGTTGCTCGGCAGGTTTTTTACCGGTTTTATCAGCAACAAGCAAGTCCGCCGGTTCTAGCCCTTCAAATTAATGCCATTACTAAATCATTGGAGAGATTGATTGCTAAAAAGTTGATTATTGGTTTTGGCGAGGTGACAGCTTGTAAGTGGTTTATTCGGGAAATTCAATTAACGGCCGCGGGCAAAAAAGTTACTAAACAATTATTTGGTCAGCAAATTATTTTACCATTAAAACGTTAAGTCCTATGATTAATAAAAAACTTTTGGCTTATTTAGAAAAAATGGGTATTCCGCATGAGATTTTAACCCATAAAAAGGTCTATACGGCTTATGATAAGGCTCAGACCTTGGGTGCTAAGCTGGAGCAGATTGTTAAAGCTTTGATGGTAAAGGTGGGCAGTAATTATCATGTGGTTTTATTGCCGGCTAGCCAAGTTTTGGATTTAAAAAAATTAGCCAAAGCCTTGTCTGGTAATCAAGTTAAGATTTTATCAGAAAAAAACATGGTTGATTTGCTGCAGGGCAAAACCACCACGTTGCATGTTTTCGCTTCACTCTACGGTCTGCCCTTGGTAGTGGAAAAGGAATTAACTAAGTTAAAAGAGGCAATTTTTCCAGCCGGTAGCTTTCAGCAAAGCTTAAAAATGAAGTTAAAAGATTTTTTAAAGGTGGAGCAAGCTTTGGTGGCGGTTTTTGGTGCCAAAAAGAAATTGCCTAAAATTTCCAAAGTTAAGGCAATAAAAAAGAAGGCAGTTAAAAAAACAGTTCGGAAAGCAGTCAAAAAAATTATTAAAAAGAAAAGGTAATATACTACATGGCTTATAGTGTTAAGGTTGGAGAGTTTGAAGGACCACTGGATCTGCTTTTGCAACTGGTGGAAAATGAAGAGTTGTCCATTACTGAAGTCGCTTTGAGCAAGGTAACTGAGCAATTTTTAGCCGTAGTTGAGGCGAGCTCGTTGCCCACCGAAGAACTGGCTGACTTTTTGCTGGTAGCGGCCAAATTATTATTGTTAAAATCCCAAGCCTTATTGCCGGAATTAGCCGGGGAAGTAGAAGAAGCTGGGTCACTGGCTAATCAGTTAAAAATTTATCAGCAGTATTATCGGGCCAGTAAAGTGGTAGAGGCCCGGTTGAAGGAGCAACAATTTTGTTATGCGCCCCGTTCCCCCTTGCAATTGTTAACCGTTCAATTTCGTCCGCCTCAGGGTTTAACCGTGGAACAGTTGGGTAATTTGTTTGCCCGATTAATTGCTGGCCTAAAACCTTTGGTTCAATTGCCTCAAATTATGATTAACCGGACTATTTCCTTGAGTGAAAAAATTTCTCGCATTTGGTTACTGGTTAAAGATAAAGCGCGCTTGGGGTTTCAGCACTTGGTTTCCAGTTCTACCGACAAGACCGAATTGATTGTTACTTTTTTAGCAATTTTAGAATTAACCAAACAAAAACAGATTGCGGTGGAGCAAACCGGCCTGTTTTCTGAAATAACTATTATTAAAAGGTAATTTATGGCAAAATCCGGTGAATTAGAAAGTTTATTATTAGCTACGGCCAGACCTTTAAGCGTTAAACGTTTGGCTGAAGTTTTGAGTTTGTCGGAGGCCGAGGTAATTGATTTGGCTAAAACTTTAAATGAAGATTACCAGGCTTCGGAGCACGGTTTTCAAATTTTAGGTAACAATCATCAATTGCAGTTAGTGACCTCTAGTCGTAACAGCGACTTAATCAAGGCCTTTTTAAAAGATGAGGAAACCGGAGAACTAACCAAGCCGGCGTTAGAAACTCTAACCATTATTGCTTATCGCCAGCCGGTGACTAAGGCGGAGTTGGAACAAATCCGGGGAGTTAATTGTAGTTTAATTTTGCGTAATTTGTTGATTCGGGGTTTAATTGAAGCCAATGAAGATAAAACCAGGTTGACTACGGTTTATTTGGTAACTTTGGATTTTTTAAAATTTTTGGGATTATCCAGTGTGGCTGAATTGCCGGATTACCAGAGTTTGAATAATGAAGAAAATTTACAGAGAATTTTACAGGACCCGGCTTTACAAAGCGTGCCACTGGAAGCGGCCGAAAGAATTATTAAAGTGCCGGTTAAAGAAGGGTAAAATATGTTTTTATGTCGCGTTTAGTTTTAGCTAGTTTTGGTGGAGGAACCAGAAGTGTTTATGTTGGTAGTGTTTTGTATTCGCTGGCTAAACAATATCAGGTAACTGATATTGACTTGGCTTTTTTTGCTTCCTCTAGTTACATTAGTGCCGGCTATTTTTTCGCCGGCCAATATGAAACCATGAAAGAGTCTTGGCTGACGGAAACCCCTACGCCTAAACTTTTTAATATTTTAAATTATTTTAAAAATCGGCCGATTATTGATTTAGATTATTTAATTGATTATATTTTGCGGCAGGCCAAGCCGATTTTGGCTGAACGGTTAAAAGATATTCCGGCAGAAATTTTTTGCTCCCTAACTAATTTAAGAACTGGCCAAGTTCAGTTGCATAGCAATAAAGATCCAGAATTTGATTATTGGAAGCTCCTTAGAGCTACTATCACTTTGCCGGGCTATACTTCGCCAGGTGGTTCAATGTATTTGGGTGATGAATGTATGGATGGGGTCATTGTGGATTTTAGAGAAGTTTTGGCTAGGTTGCAGCCGGGTGATAAATTAGTTGTAATTAAATCCCAGCCGCATCAATTGCAGACCCTGCCCTTGATTAGGGTCTTTAGAATTTTTTATAAAGAAAATTATATTACTTTGCCTCGCCATTTGACTATTGGTAATTTTTATAAAGATTTATTAGAAGAAAGCCGCCAGGCTTATGAGGAAATTAAGAAAAATTATCCAGTCTTAGAGATTGCGCCGGCTACTAAGATTATCTCAGCTTGGGACACTCGGTTAAGCCGGTTCCGGCGGATTTGGAGTTTTGCCGAAAAACAATTGGCTTCAGCCGAATGGCAGAAGAAGATAACTGATTTTTTGAATCATGATTAGGTTAAATAAATTTTTAGCCAGTACTGGTAAATTTTCCCGCCGTTTGGCTGATGAGCTAATTGCGGCCGGGAAAATTAAGGTTAATGATCAGGTGGTGGCCAAGCTGGGCACCATGATTGATCCGGAAACGGATCAAGTTTTTTATTTGGGAGCGAGGGTCTTGCCTCAGCCAAAAAAGGTTTATCTGGTTTTACATAAACCCAAAGGTTTTGTTACTACTAAAAAAGATCCGGAAGGCCGGCCCACAGTGATGAATTTGGTGCCACGGGATTTGGGCTTGTTTCCGGTTGGCCGACTATATCAATACAGTGAAGGTTTATTGTTATTGACCAATGATGGGGATTGGGCAGAAAAATTACTTCATCCGCGGTATGAAAAGACTAAAGAATATTCAGTTAACGTGACTCAAAAAATTACACCGGAACAGTTAGCCAGATTGCGCCAAGGAGTTTTTTTGTCAGAGGGTTTGGCTAAACCGGATTTACTCAGATTGGTGGCTGATCGGCAATTAATTATTGTTATTCATCAAGGCTGGAAGCGCCAGATCAGGCGCATGTGTGAAGAAGTTGGTTTGACCGTGACCAGGTTGGTTCGGGTTAAATTAGGCAAATTAGATTTAGGAACATTGCCAGCCGGTAAATGGCAGTTTATTAAAGAGGAAGATGTTTAGATTGCTAATTAGTTTATTAATTGTTTGTTTTTCTGGGCTCTGGCTTAAGCCGGCTGAGTTGGCTGAGTCTTATCAAATCCCCACGGAGATTACTGGCCAAAGCAGTTCTAGTCTTCAGCAATTGGTTAAACCCATTTGGTTATCGCCACTAAAATTAAAAAATGCTGCCCCGGCCTGGCCGGTGGTTAGTGCTCAAGCCGCGGCCGTGGTTGATTGGGAGACTGGCCAGATTTTGTGGCAAAAAAATCCCAGCCAAGTAGTAACTTTGGCTAGTTTAACTAAATTAATGACGGCTTTGGTAGTTTTAGAAAATTATTGGCAGCCGCAAATGGTAGTAGAGGTTCCGGCCGCGGCCGTGGCGGCTAACTTGAAAAGTTACTTGCAGCCGGGAGATAAGACTAGTTTGGCGGAGTTGTTGCGGATTTTATTAGCCGCTTCCAGTAATGAAGCGGCCGAAACATTGGCTACTCAATTTGGCCGGGAAAAATTTATTGCCGCCATGAA
>JAPLWL010000041.1 GCA_026396635.1 Candidatus Komeilibacteria bacterium
TTGCCTCTTAAAACAACAGCCCTTGGAAGAAATTCAAAAAGAAGCTGTGGCTGAAGGCATGCTGACTCTAGCTCAAGACGGCTTTGCCAAAGCTCTATTTGGCATAACCACCGTTGAAGAAGTCTTGCGCGTTACTCAGGAAAGTTAATAATTTTTTCTAAAATCAAAAACTAACTATTTTAAATTATGTCCCTGCTTGCGGATCTTAAAAACTTCAGCACCATTTCTCTTAAAGATAAACTATTCTTTGTTCAAAACCTCAAGGTCATGATGAAAACCGGGATTGCCCTGACTACTACTCTACAAACCCTGGCTGATCAAACCGCTAACCAAAGATTTGCCGGGATTATTAAAGAAGTCAAAAACGCCGTTGAGGCCGGCCAGCCCTTCAGCCAATCATTAGCCAAATATCCAGCTGTTTTTGATTCAATTTTTGTTAAAATGGTAGAAGCCGGGGAAGCTTCTGGAAAATTAGATGAGGTTTTGGAACAAATTTTTCTTCAATTAAAAAAAAGCCATGAATTAAGAGGCAAGGTTATTGCCGCACTTATCTATCCCTTGGTAGTAGCCGTGGCCATGTTGGGCATTGGGCTAGCTATGATGATTTTAGTTGTGCCAAAAATTACCAGCATCTTTGCCGAACAAAATGTCGCCCTACCATTTATTACCCAACTGGTTATTGGCCTGTCTCAATTTTTGGTCCATTATTGGTATTTTGGCTTAATCCTCATCATTATTTTAGCAGTTGGCCTAATCAGTTTAAGACGATTAGAGGGTACTAAAAAAATTCTCCACCAAATTATTTTACACTTACCTATTTTTGGTTCAATCAGTAAAAAAATTAATTTGGCACAATTTACCAGAACTTTCAGCTCTTTGTTAAGAACCAATATTGCGGTAGAAAAAAGCTTAGCCATTACCGCTGACACTTTAAAAAATTACTGGTATCAAAAAGCACTTAGAGAAAGTGCCAGTTCCCTGGTTAAAGGCTCTTCCTTAACTCAAATTTTAAAAAAATATCCCAAGCTGTTTCCACCACTCTTAATTCAAATGACCGCCGCCGGCGAAGAATCCGGCTCAGTTGATGACCTATTTGTTGAATTAGCTCAATTCTATGAAGAAGAAATTAATGACACCATGCGAACCCTACCTTCTCTATTAGAACCAATCCTAATTCTACTGATTGGTGCGGCCGTGGCCACTATGGCCGTAGCTATTTTATTGCCCATGTACAGCATTACCCAACATATCTAATCATGCCCAGTTTAAATCATTACCCAATTAAAGCCTCCGGGTTTACTTTAATAGAAATAGCCATTAGCCTGGCTATTATTATCATCCTGACAAGTATTGCCGTACCCACTATTGCCACTTACCAAAAATCCATCAACCTAAATCATGAGTCTACCAAATTAATGAATGAGCTGCGCTTGGCCCAACAACGAACCGTTAGCGAACAAATTAAATACAGCGTTGTCTTTGATCTGCCCAATAACAGTTATAGTTTAATCAATGAACAAACCGGCGCTACTTTAGAAACCGTTGTCTTACCCAATACTCTTCACCTGATTAATTTATCCGGCTTCTTAAATAACCGAGCTACTTTTAACCCGATTGGTGCGGTTGATTACGAGGGTCAATTAACAGTTCAACAAACTGGCGGAAAAAACATGTTAATCCAAGTCCGCGCTTCCGGCTATCTTACTCAAAGCAAATTTTAAAAATAATGCCTCTATCAATCAACCAATTTGCTCACCGCCAATCAAAATCCGGCTTTACCTTAATAGAAACCTTGGTAGCTCTGTTTGTATTATCTTTGGGCTTGTTAGCTGTTTTAATGGTCTTTCCTTTTATTTCCAAACAGCTAAATTTGGCTGAACAAACCACTCAAGCCAGCTTTTTAGCCCAGGCTAAAATAGAAAATTTAATCAGCCAGCCTTATGAGCAAGTGGCCATTGGCCAAACAAACGAAAATTCTTTGCCAGGTAATTTTGCTACTTTTAAACGCCTAGTCACCATTACCTACGTTGATGCCGATCTTAATCCGGCCCAAAACGATACTGGCTTAAAAAAAATTGTTGTAACTGTAACTTCAGCCAGTCAGCCAACCCTTAACTATCAATTAGTTACTTTAATTACCAGCCGTTAATCAAAGATGAGTCAACCTTTAAAAAAATCCGCTTTTACTTTAATTGAACTGGTAGCCGTCGTTGCCTTAGGCTCTTTAATCTTCCTTTTAATTTATCAAATGTATGATGCCAGCCAAATTATTTTTAAACAAAGTAATACCACTTTGGAATTGGCACAAAATGGCCGAGTGGTTTTAGACCGTTTAAGCCGGGAATTACGCCAGGCCAAAGTAATTGCCACACCTTTGCCGGCTGACAAAAATCAAAATGGCTTTCCGCCACCCAATTCTTTATTGTTTGAAAACGGCCATGATGCCGCCACTATTCAATATCTTCGCTATCAACTTACCGGCAATGCCCTGCACCGCCAAGTAGTCACTTACGCCTTTGCCCCTAACCCAGATGTTTATGTTCACTACGATGACGTGGATCAATTTGGCCAAAGGCCCCAAGAAACCATTGCTGAAGATCGGGTGATTGCCGAATACATTAGCGAAATTAATTTTTATGGTTCTGATCAAGTAACCATTGAATTAAATTTGGTGAAAAAAAATTACCATTATTATTTACTAACTACGGTTGGCGGCAGAAACGCACTCTATGGACCAGGCTAAACTTCAATTCTCAAAATCATCACCAGGCTTTATTTTGGCCACGGCTATGGTGATAATGTCCGTCATGCTTTTAACGGCGGTAGCACTTTTTGATTTCTTGCACAATGAAAATCAATTGGTCACCGGTCAGAAATTAGCTACTAAAACTTATTATTTGGCCGAAGGCGGCCTTCAATACGGTTTGTGGCGACTAAAAACCGATGCTAACCTTCAAGACAATTTTAAAACCAACCCGGCCTGGCAAGTGAGCTTTACCCAAACCAATCTGCTGGCTGACAATTCCAGCTATACCGTTACTCTAAAAAACCATGATTTAGCCCAAGCCGATATCATGGCTACCGCCACACTAAAATTTGGCGAATTTTCCAATCAACGGGTAGTGGCTAGTCAAATTTTTCAAGCCGTAGCTCCTTATCACGCTACACCCACCACCATGTTTATTGATAATGGTTTAAACTTTAACGGCGTACTTTTAAACAGTAATGATGGAGAAATTTACACTAATCATAATATTTTTGTGGCTGGTTTTTCCACACTCAATGTGGCCAGCGGCATAAAAAGTACAGCCAGAATCAATGTTAATTTATTTTCCACCATTAACGGACAAAAAAATTCCACTAATTACCCGCCGGCGCCCGCCGCCCGGTCTTTGCCTCAGCTTGACTTTGACTCTGATTCTGAATTTTCCCTACTCCGCCAAGCCACCACCGTCTATAATCAACAAGAATTTGACGATCTAATCAGCGCTAATGACCATCTAACTTTTGATAATATTATTTATGTTCATGGCAATATTAATATCCCCAGGGGTAAAACTGTGACCATTAACGGAGCGCTGGTAGCCGACGGCAACATTAGTTTGGGTACTGACGCCTGGCCAGAAGAACTAGCTGGCCCAGCTCTCAGCCTTTATCATACTGTTAGCAAACCCTCTGGTTTATTTGCTAAACAAAATATTACCTTTGGTGATTACTTAACTCTGGTGGCCTTTAATGGCGTAGCCTATGCTCTTAATACCCTAACCTTCAGCAACAATAATAATACCTGGACTATCAATGGCGCTGTCTACGGCCAACAAGGATCCTTCAGCAGCCTGTGGCAAGCTCTAACAGTTAATTACCAGGCGGAAATTGTGGCCTCGGTTTTTGGCGCTCAAGTAGCCCCCATTATTACCACCGGACACTGGGAAGAAGAATACTAAAACAACATTAAATTACCAGATGACAAATGACTGATAGAAATTGTTAGTCATTTATGGTATAATAATAGCATGTGGCGATCTCATTTTAACATTCACAGCTTTGCTCTGGACATTTCAGAAGCCACTTTGCGTTTGGTTCAATTAAAAAAGGGCGCTAGCGGTATTAGACTGGTCAGCTTTGGAGAAATCAGCCTGCCCGAAGGAGTTTTAGTTAACGGCCAAATCAAAGATAACGACAAAGTTGTTTCTCATCTAAAAGAATTGATTCATCGGGTTAACGGCCAATATATTTTAACTCCCTATGTTAGAGCTTGTTTACCGGAACCAAAATCTTTTATTAAACTAGTTGATTTAACTTATCCTAATAGCACCCAAGTTGAATCGGAAATTTCCAGTTTAATTAGCCAACATTTTCCTTATAACGCTGACGAAGTCTACTGGGATTGGCAATATCTTGACTCCAAAGATAAAACTAAAATTTTACTTGGAGTTTGCCCTAAAACCATTATTGATAATTACCAGGAAGTTTTAGAACAAGCCGGGCTTTATCCTTTAAGTTTAGAAATTGAAGCCGAAGCCATTGTTAGAAGCTCGGTGCCTACCAATAGCACCACCTTAACTGCCTTATTAACACAAGCCCTAAGGGTTAAGCAAGAAACCGCCGAAACCATCAAATACCAAGGCTTAGTAGCCAACCAAACTCCGGATGCCTACCGCCAAATTCTAGAATCATATTTTCAGCCCTTAATTGAACATTTGCATAAAGCTCAAAAATTTCAAGAAAAAAACTTTCCCTCTCTGCCCCTGCCTCAAGGAGTTATCTTGAGTGGCGGCTTAAGTAATATGCCGGGCTTAGTTGAATATCTTCAAAAAAATCTGCCGCAAGCCGTGGTTATTGCCAATCCTTTAATGAAAATTGCCAGGGTAGTAAAAGATTTTTCCCTAAACCAGGCTAACTCCTATGCCACAGCCATTGGCTTAGCCCTTCACGAATACAATTAAAACCATGTCTAGTCTTAACCTGCTTTCACCACAAGCCAAAAAAAGTCTCCGCACCAGATATCTTTTTTTGTCTTTAGAAAATATTTTGGGCACTCTGTTAATTTTTGCCGCCGTCGCCAGTATTNATGCCCACTGCCAGCCAATTAAAAAAAATTGAACAGGACTTAGAAAAGCAACGCCAAGAAGTCGCCGGACATTTTTCCAATTATGAAACCAGAGCCAAAACAATTACCGATCAAATTAATATTGTTAATCAAATTCGCCAAAAAAATCTTCCCCCTAGCTTAGTTATTAAAACCATCCGGTTGGCACAAAATATTGGCATCACCATTAACAATGTTCGCTGGCAACAAGACGGCTACATTCAAATCAACGGCCTTGCTGATACTCGCCAAGATTTGGTCAATTTTCAAAATTCCCTAAAACGATCACAAAAATTACAATCAGTCCATATTCCTTTAGCTGAATTCTTACCTAAAGAAAATGTTCAATTTAATATTGTTAGTCAATTTGTTCTATGAGTATCAAGACTAACAGCGGAACTTTTATCAAAAATTCCTTAATGCTATTGGTTTTGATTTTGCTTTTAACTATTTGGACCAAGCCAACTTGGAAAACCATAAAAACCATTAGCCAAAATCTAAATACTCAAGCGGAAAATTTAAATAAAGTGCCGGCGCCTTCTTGGCCAAGTTTAAATAATTATCTAACCGACCAAGAGCAACAATTAACCACCATCAATAACCTTTTCCATACCAAGGGCCAGGAGCTGGCTTTTTTTGCCCGACTAGAAAGTTTAGCTGAAGCCGAACAATTAAAAGTTAAACTCAGCATCAATGAAAATGGTCCGGCGATTATTCCTAAAGCTGAGACTTTAGTTATGGCCGTAGAAACCCAAGGCAATAAAACTGCCGTCCTTAGATTTCTTCAAAGATTAGAAAAAGAACCCGGTTTAGTTTTGGCCCAAACCAGCCTCTCAGCCTCGGCTGAGGACACTCTAACCCTGCAAGTTACCATTCAAAGCTTTTGGCGTTCCTAATATGAAATACTTTTCTTTAATTTCTACCTTAGTAAAAATTGAGCGAACCTTGATCCTGCTCTGTTTGCTAGCGGCTATTGGCCTGGGCTGGCAAACTTACAAAATCAAAAAACAAACTTTGGCCGCCGAAATTATTATTCAAAAAAATTTAGAAAAAGAATTTTCTCAAAAAATTCAACAACTACCAACTTTGATAACTACTCCGGCCTCCACTATCCAGTTAGATCAATTTAATATCTTTACCAAACTCTCTATTCCGGCGGCCGATGCTTCTCTGCCGCCAGCCAACTTTGCACCCGTTAATCAATGAATTATAAAAATATAAAACCGCCCATTACTAAAGGCGGTTTTTAAGATCAAATTTTATTTAACAAATTTATCTTGATACTGCTTAATGGCCGCGTGCAAAGCATCGGCCGACAAAACCGCGCAAGTCATTTTTTCTTCTGGTACACCACCTAAGCTGTCAGCAATGTCCTGATTAGTAATGGCCAAACCTTGCTCTAAAGTTTGACCCTGGGCTAATTCAGTCAACTTACCAGCACTGGCAATAGTGGCCGGGCTGCCGAAAGCTTCAAAAGTTACTTGTTCTAAAATATTGTCTTTAACTTTAATGTAGACTTTGATCAAACTGCTGCAAACCGGATTACCAACATCACCAATCGCATCGGCATCAACAAGCTTTTCTTGATTGCGCGGATGTTGGAAATAATCCATCACTGTTTCATTATAATATCCCATAAAAAAATAAACGATAAATGAATGTAGACCCATTGTAACGGAATTCAAAAATAGGGTCAATAAAGTAGTTAATATTTATAAAGTTATCCACAAGGCGGCTATTTCATCTTCGGTTTTTGTTTGGTATACTAAAAGCAGTAAGAAATAAACAAAAATATGCATCAACTCAAAAAAAAAAAAAAAAATATTCTAGACAGGGCTATGCCCCGTCGTATCGGGAAATAGCCAGTCATTTTAAGTTAAGCTCCATTGCCACCGTCCATCAACATTTAAAAGCTTTGGCAGAAAAAGGCGTCATTAACCTTTCACCTAACAAGGCCAGAACCACGGAATTGATAAAAGAAAAAATGAATTCTTTTGGCCAAAGCATGGAATTGCCATTGGTTGGGGTTATTGCAGCCGGCGAACCCATTGAAGCTTTAGAAAATCCGGAAATGATGACTATCCCAGTAGGTATTGTAGAAGATCCTCAATCTTACGTGCTAAAAGTTAAAGGCACCTCTATGAAAGAAGACGGCATTTTGGACGGCGACTTTGTTATTGTTGAAAGAAACTTCTACCCCAAAAACGGCGAAGTAGTAGTAGCTCTACTAGATAACACCTACGCTACTCTCAAAAAATATTATCGAGAAAAAAATTGGATTCGTCTGCAACCGGCTAACAGCAATTACGAACCCATCTTAGTAAAAAATCCAACTATTCAAGGAATTGTCCGCGGCTTGATTAGAAAATTTGCCCACTAAATTGACACCAGCGGCCTTGAGTGCTAATTTAACCTTAATTAAAAGGAGGGTTTGTTGTACTTTCACAACAACCACTAACAACCAATCTAAAGATAAGGATGGTACGACGTGGCCAAACTTCCACCGCTTCTGGAGCAAGCTGCCAGAACAGAGGTCCCCTCGCTAACTGATTACCTAATCAATGTTGGCAAAGTGCGCAACCTCTATAAACACCCGGACTTTCCGGGTCAATTGCTGATCGTCGCACGCAATACCCTCACCATCTTTGACTTCGTCCTGCCATGTCTGCTTCAAGGCCACCTCATGCCATCCAAAACCCAGCCATCTTTCAATGCCGTCTTGGATTGGCAAGCGCAATTCCCGGATATTCCTGCTGGCCGCGCTCTGGCCATCAAAGAACTTGAACTCTTCAACTATGAGTTCATCTTCCGGATGCACTTAGGAGGATCCGTCTGGCAAGAATACGAAGAAACTGGTACGGTGGCTGGACAAGAATTACCCAAAGGCCTAACCAAGTGGCAAAAGTTGTCCAAGCCAATCTTTACTCCGTCCACCAAAAGACCAGACGGACACGACCAGAATATCCCAACTTGGCAATTCTTCGACGAAACCCGCCGGACCGGCGCCCGGCAAACCGTCAACATGCTAATGGGGCTATACGAGGCTTTCTACGCTTACGCCGCCCACCATGACATTCTGATTCTGGATACCAAATTCGAGGCCGGCAGAAACATCGTGGCTGACGAGGTGTTGACTCCGGATTCTTCCCGTTTCACCACCGAAGAAGATTTTCGTGCCGCCGAAAGAGAAAGACGAGATCCGATCTTCTTGGACAAGCAACCAGTCAGAGACTGGGGCGCCAAGATCGAAACGCCCTTTGGAGTTACTGGCCTTAAGAGCTTGGATCCGGAAAATTCGGAGCACTGCGCTTTTGTCCACTCTCTGACCGTGCCGCCGGAAATCATCCAGCAAACCCAAGACCGCTATGAAGAAATTTTCCGAAGGTTTGCCGGCATGAACGCATCCCAATACCAACATCATTACATGGGCTTGGCCAGTTAGCCCATCAACCACAAACTTAAAGCCGCCCCGAGCGTAGTCGAGGGGCGGCTTTATGCTATATATAAAAACTACAACTGAAAAAGTTTTTTTGCTTCCTGCCAATAATCTGGCTGGTTATTTTTTTCTTTCATCCAATACCACCACTCTGCCCCCCACAAATAAATTTCCGAGAAACCGGTTTCGCGGGCAAAGATAATATTTTTTTGAAAAATTTCCGGATTCATAGATTTAGCCTGAATCTCTAATGAAGTTTGAGTCAAAGCCCGATCACTCCAGGGTTCAGCCTGCAGCTCGCTGACAATCACTTTGGGCACCAAAAAGGACAATAAATTAGCATGATAAAAATAAATAGTTGGCGTGAGCGGCCAAACAAAATAACCCAGATACTTATTCCAAACTGTCCGATACATACTGATTGGCAAAACATCGGAAATAGCCGCAGACCTAAGCCAGCTACTAAGCTCGCCCGAATCAGAAGTCATTACTTCATGTTTAGGATCCAATTGCCTAACCTCTTTTAACTCTTGGCGCAAAAAACCAAAACTAGCTCTGGGGCAAATCCCAAAGGGCAGCATCCGTTCATTTTCCACCTGCCAACGATCCAGTGCCGGATGATCTTTATAGCGATCAACCACCACTTTAAGCATGGCTAAAATTTTGGCTTGACGATCAGTCGTGCCCAGCTTCCACATCCATTCGGTAAAATGACACTCTGGCCAACGCGGAGTTTTTTCACCAATCGCTAAAATCACCCGGCCGCCTCGCTTGGCCACCTCATCCATCTGCCAATCAAGAGCCGCAAAATCAAACTGGCCAGCATTTGGCTCAATACTATTCCATGGCGCAGTTAATCTAAAATGTCGCACACCCAAATCATCCAAAACACCGGTTAAAACTTCCGGCCAACTCAAACCCAAATCATTGGCTTGCATTGGAGAAAAAGTTACCCCCCACTCAGGATTATTCAAACTGGGTTTTTTAACAAAAAATAATAGATAACCAAAAACCACCAGCATGATCAGCAAAGAAATTCGCCAAATTTTTTTTCCGTCCTCCATGTGTTAAGCCCCCTCTTAAATCAACTGAATAATTATTGAATAAGTAAAAATAAGCCCAAACCAATACAAATAATAGAAATGGTCTTAAGAATCAAGGTGCCCCGCTCAATGCTTTCTTTAAGAATCTTGGGGTAAAAAATTGAAGCCAAAACCGCTAAAATAAAGAGGATGGCATACTGAACGCCCTGCAAAGCATTAACCAAGCTAACACTAGCCAAAGAAGTGGCGTAATTAATGGATAAAAAGCCAGCCGCCGCTAGTAACTGATCGCCCCAATAAATCAAACCAATTTTAGAAAAAATTAATTTAAAGGCCTTGCCGATATCCTGACGCAATCCTAATTGACTAACAAA
>JAPLWL010000037.1:0-12795 GCA_026396635.1 Candidatus Komeilibacteria bacterium
ATTTGCAAAATCACATGTTTTGGAATAAAAATACAAATATACATACAGAAAGTACAGAAGAATTTTTTGACGACGAAAGTTTTAAAGAAATAAAGATGACCTTTATTGGTCGCGTGGTTACTATTATTATTGCTTCACTTTCATTGATCGCCGCACTTGCTTGGGAGGAAACACTTCACGATTTATTCAGAGAATTTTTCACTAGTAGTGAATCAATACAAGGTAAACTACTTTATGCAATATTGGTGACTCTGCTTACTGTCATTGTTTCTGTTTTCGTCGGCCGAAGATTCCTTAAAAAAGCACGAAGGAAATAAATACTTTTGCTGTATCAGTGTACTAGTACGATAGTATAAAAAATATGAATCCAGAAATTAAAAATTGTCAGAACTGTAAAAAAGAATTTACGATAGAAACGGAAGATTTTTCTTTTTATAAAAAAATGAAAGTTCCACCACCGACATTTTGTCCAGAGTGTAGAATGCAAAGAAGATTGGCTTGGAGAAATGAGCGTGGACTATATCGTAGAAATAGTGATGTTCCAGGGAAAGAAAACGAACAGATAATTTCTACTTATCCACCTACTATAAATGTAAAAGTATACGACAATGATTATTGGTGGAGTGATAATTGGGAACCTACTGATTATGCTATGGAGTATGATTTTTCACGACCTTTTTTTGAACAATTTCGGCGTAGTTAACAATGTGGCTGGCCGTGGGTACAAAGTTGGCTAGGGAAGACAGGTAGGTTTGGCCGCCAACAATATCTAATTGGCCTAGTTCTTGCAAGCGATTGCTTAAAGAGAGCAAGTCAATGGGGATCCGTTTTTCATACAAATCCAGCATGGCGCCATAAATCAGCCGGTGGGATTCTTGGTAAAAATCATCCGGTGTTACAATGTTGCCAATTTTGGTAATGCCCTCGGTATCAATAAGAATACAACCCAAAACCGATTGTTCGGCTTCCAGGTTGTGCGGTGGCATTTTGAGTTGGTTAGTCATAGACCCTTTTTATGTACGGGTATCTTAGCATATGTTACCGGATTTTTCTACTTGATTTTTGGATATTTTTCCCCTCCTTATAGACATGATAATTCTCTTGTCAAAACTATGGTAATTTGCTAGAATAAGCCGTGTATTTTTGGTTCTTTTATATGTATTCGGGAGTAGCTCAGTGGTAGAGCAGTTGGCTGTTAACCAATTGGTCGTGGGTTCGAATCCCTCCTCCCGAGCCAAAGAAAAGTCGTCAGCTTCTTGCTGGCGATTTTTCTTTTGTGTTAAGAAAGGAGGGATGAGAAGTTTATGCCCCGTAGCGAAGCGTAGGGGTAAATCCCTGCCTGCCGGCAGGCAGGCCTCCCCCGAGCCATTGAAAAATGCATCAGCTATTGTTGGTGCTTTTTTCATTGTTTAACAAACTTTAATTAATTAGCGAATTGTTGTATAATAAAATAAATATAAACACTAAATAAAATCATACGTATATGAGTAAGTTTTTTTCTGGTAGAATATTTAAATTTGCCATTGGGTCATTGGCCGTTTGTCTGTTGTTTTTAGGCCAGCAAGTTTATGCGGCTGTGCCAACGGTAACGGCGACTTTGGTTGGCGGCGACAGTGTTACCTTGACTATTACGGGCGATGCCAATGCTAATGTTATTTTGAATTATTTAAGTTCGGGTGGCGTTCAAATGAGTGCTTTGGGCACTACCAATGCTAATGGTCAGCTGTCGGCAACAGTCAGTACCGCCACTTATGGTATTAGGCCAGCCAGCCTTTTTTACGTTACTATCAACAATCAACGTTCCGAGACCCAAATTTGGCCATATACAGTTAACAATACTACCAATGGCACAGCCTTAACCTTAAGCCAAACCACTTTAACTTTGCTGGTAGGTCAATCTAATACGGTGACAGCTTATAATAACAATGCCAGCTCGCTTTATTTGGCTAGCAACTCTAATCCGGCCGTGGCCAATGTTTCTATTAATAATAATCAAGTTACGGTGGTAGCCAACGCTTCTGGCTCTACTACCATTACGGTCTGCTCCCTGGCTAATTCTTCCAACTGCGCCAGTGTTTCGGTAACCGTGCAGAGCACTAACATTAGAACAATTACTTTCAGTCAAAATAACGTCACGGTTGGTTATGGGCAGAATGTAACCATTACTTTGGCTGGCGGTACTGGCACTTATACTGTTTCCAGTAACTCCAGTCCGAGTACCATCCAAGCTACCATTAGTGCTGCTTCTTTAAATTTACAAGCTTTAACTTCCAGCGGCTCGGCCGTCATTACTATTTGCGCTTCGGACATGAGTTCTTGCGGTATTGTTAATGCTACGGCCGGAGTGACTGGAAATTCTTCGGCACTTTCTTTTAGCCAGGCTAATCCAACTATTGTCGTGGCGCAAAATGCCATAGTCACGGTGAGCGGCGGCAGCGGTACTTATTATATTTCGGCTAATTCCAATTCCGGTATTGTTCAGGCCAATTTGGTGGGCAGCACTTTAACGCTGTTTGGCAATTCAGTCGGCGCGGCGTTGATCACGGTTTGTGTTTCCGGCGGCGGTTGCGGCACTTTGCCGGTTAATGTGGTTTCTCAGGGTTCGGCGGCCATTAGTTTAAATCCAGCTAGTTTAACTTTGAATGCCGGCCAAAGCAGTAATGTGGCTATTTCCGGTTCCGGCACTTATTATATTTCCTCCAATAGCAATTCAGCTATTGCTTCGGCTACTATTAGCGGCAGCAATGTGACCGTGGCTGGTTTGACGTCCGGTTCCACCAATATCAATATCTGCCAAAGTGGCGGTCAGTGCGTGGTTTTGTATGTAGCAATTACCGGAACTATTTCCAACACCACTAACCAGACTTCTGGCACTTTGATTTACAGTTTGGTTTTAAATGCCGGTCAAAAGCTTAATCTAATGTTGGGCGGTGATCAGGCACCATATAATCTTTCTGGTAATGATGGCACTATTTTTACTTCAACTTTGAATAGTGATAATACGTTGACCTTAACCGGCGTTAAGGCTGGTCCGGCCTCGGTCAATCTTTGTGGAGTTAATAACAATTGTACAGTGATAAGAGTCTTGGTTAAGCCTAGTGCTCCAGCCGTTACCGAAGACACTACTGTTAAAACCAATGACACGCCCTTGGTTTATCAATTTGTTGATCTGTTAAAGATTGGTGCCAAGGGAACGGCCGTCACCAAGCTACAACAGCGATTGACTGAAGATGGTTTTTACAGCGGGCCAATTAACGGCAATTTTGGCGCCGTGACCTCGGCGGCCGTTAAAAAATTCCAAGCTGCTCATGACCTTCCGGCAGTTGGCTATATTGGCCCCTCTACCAGAGCTGCTTTAAATAATAAATAGTAATTTTTAAGAGTTGGTATTGACAAAAATAGTTTTACCTGGTATTAAGAGGGCCTGGGTTAGTTTTTAAGTTTACTAAATAGCCCTTGAAAAATATATCAAAAGTGCTTATACTGGTTGAGTATTTGGGTTATCCAACCTATGGTCTTAGCCAATTTAGCGCCGTTATCCCGACCAGTCGGGACCGGTAGTCAATTTTAGCGCCGTTAGCTCAGCCCGGTAGAGCAGCTGCCTTTTAAGCAGATGGTCGCAGGTCCGAATCCTGCACGGCGCACCAATAAAAGCAGTCTTAATGATTGTTTTTTTATTATCTCAATTTTTTATGTTTTTTACCTATGTTTTAAAAAGTTTAAAAGACGGTAGGCTCCATATTGGTTTTACTGAAAATCTAGAAAAAAGATTTACTGATCATAATAATGGATTAACCGAGGCGACCAAAAATAGAAGACCATTTATTATGATTTATTACGAAGCTTGTCTTAATAAGAATAAGGCTTTAGAAAGAGAGCTGTATTTTAAATCTGGTTTTGGCCGTAGGTTTTTAAAAAATAGAATATAGTGGTCGCAGGTCCCCGCCCGCCATCGCTTCGCATGAGCGAAGCTCAGGCGTTGCGGGCGCGGCGAATCCTGCACGGCGCACCAACCTTCATTCCGCTTCGCGGAATTTCGGTTGGCACTGCCTCACGTTAATTTGTTTCACCCTTAAGGGTGTTTTTTGTTTGATTTTTTATTGGGTTTATGGTACTTTCAATTTGAAAGTCCGTTAAAGGGCTTTCGACGCATATAGTCCTTTTACAATGGGTAAATAGGAAAGAAACGGATGTAATTTTAGGAGAAAGTAGCAATGAAAAAACCGTACCCAGCTCAAAAACGAGCTAACAAGATTAAGCAAGATGTTGGTGTATTCTTTGGTCTTAACCAAAGTGATGTCAGAATACTTGCGCCGAAAAATTTTTATCAGAACAATGGCTTGCGTAGCATTTGGCTAAAACTGCCACATATCACTCAAGATCAACTCGAACTAATTACACGATACGCTTCTAGATATGGACAAGGCTTGAGAAAGGCAGATAGATTTGCCGATATCTATATTATGACTGATATTAGAATCAAACATCTTTATCGCTTTATACAGCGCTGGAACAATTTGTTGAATCTTGTGGCTTAGCTTTGAGACCACACATGTATGCCCCACCCTTCGACTGTGCTCAGGGTGGGGTTGATTTTTTTAACAAAAAAACGCCGAAGGGCGGCGGAGACGATTGCCGGAATTTTGAACCGGTAAAACGCTTAAATTTCGCGGGTATTGATAAAAGTATGCATAAATTGAGGAGAATTTACAGGGATAAGCCAGAATGGTTTGAAATTCCAGAATTGGAACAGTTACTTCTCAAGGGTTTTCCTTAATTCGTTTATAACTGCTTTTTCCCAGTATTTCATCGAATACCAGCGGATAAGTGGCGTAGCAACTACGCGTAGCCATGCTTTATGAATTGAAACTTGATATGTATAGTCAATTAAAGTTCCTTCTGGATTTTCGTAAAGCAATAACTCTTCATGGCCAGAAGTCCCAAATTGATAACTATCATTGTCTGAAATAAACCCTTTCCCCGGGAGGATTTGAGTTTTCATTTTTACTTTAAATTTTTTACCGAATGATTTTACGGTTGCTTCCATCTCTAGATTATTTCCATCCCGTTTATTAATCTGTACTGATTCGGCGATTTTTGGAAAATACTTTGGCAATTTTTCAAAGTCGGTCATTATCCTAGCAACATCTTCGATTGGGGCTTTAACAACCCATTGTTTGTGAAGTGTTATTTCTTTCATATGTTGCTTTAATCTTTTTATTAAATTACCTGTACAACCAATGTAATAATGATCAGGGTCTTTTTATTTTAACACATAAACATAATACATAGTCTATGGTTAATAAAAGATTCTTTTGTTCAGAGCCATTGCGCCGTAGCCGCGCCGGAGCTTTAGCGTAGATGGCGGAGAGGGAGGGATTTCCGCGTCGCTTCGCTCCTTGCCCAGGGCAGCGACAAAAGCTCCTTAAGGTCGCTTTTGTCGGCGCTCGTCTAGCGCCTCGCTTCTGCCCGTTCGAATCCCTTTCCATGAAGTGTTTTGACTGTCGCCAGAAGGCGCCAGCAAAACACTGGCGGAGAGGGAGGGATTCGAACCCTCGAGAGTCTTTCAACCCTACAGTCTTTCCAGGACTGCGCACTAGACCAACTATGCGACCTCTCCTTATATTGGCGTTTCTATAGAAACTGGGCGTATCATAGTATAAAATAGAAAAAAATTCAAGGTTTTGGTTAGGATTTACAGAATGGACTAATGTTGGTAGAGTTATAGATATAAACCTTAAAATAAATTTAATAATATGAATAATATTACTTTTGCCAGAAATTTAGTTAAAGGAAGAATTGTTGAAACCATCTTTGCTCAAATGTTACGAGAAACTGGTAATTTTACGGTTTTAGAGCTTGGTTATGAAAAAATTATTCCTGAATTAGTTCAGCAAAAAGAATATGGAGATATTGTGGAAACATTAAGAACTGCTCCAGATTTTGTGGTGATTAATAAAACAACAAAAGTAGTACAACTTATTGAGGTAAAATATAAAAAGGTTTTAAATTTTGATTATGTTTTAGAAAATGCTCAACGGATGAGTCAATCTTGGAATCCATCGTATCTTTTCATAGCTACTCTAGATGGTTTTTATTTTGATGAGATAAGTGATGTTATTAGAAATAATGGTCAAATATTTCCGCTTGATGATTCGCAAATTAGTAAAGAATTGCAGAATGAGTATCTGAAAATTTTAGTAGATTTTGAAAGATAAAAATAATATGTTTTTCTCAAAACACAAAAAAATTATTTTTATTATTATTCTTTTTTTACTCCTCCTCGGCGTAGCATATTTTGTTTTCCATCAAGCGCAAAATAATCAGCCAATAGCTTGTACTATGGAAGCTAAAATTTGCCCGGATGGCAGCAGTGTGGGCCGGAGCGGGCCAAAGTGTGAATTTACTGCCTGCCCGTCCGAAGCTTTATCTGGCTACACCAAGTTTGGTAATGATGTTAGTGGAGACTTTAATAATGATGGCCTAACGGATGCCGCTTATTTAGTCACCAAACAACCTGGCGGCAGCGGAACTTTTTATTATTTGGCCGTGGTGTTAAAAAATCAAAGTGAAGATCAAATTTTGGTGTCAGAGGTAATTGGGGATCGGATTGCGCCGCAAACCACTGAGTTTAAAGATGGCATGATTATTGTTAATTATGCTGACCGAAAAGCTGACGAGCCTTTCTCAGTTAAGCCTTCTATTGGTTTGAGTAAATACTATAAAATTATTGATGGGCAGCTCAGACCTGTTGTGCCGCCTTTAGGCGATGTTAACCAGGGTAGTGATTGGTCTCAGACCTGGGCCACTTATTATTTGGCCGGCCAAAATATTCAATTTAAATATCCTAAAGATTTGCAGGTTGAATATATTACGCCGCAAGATTGGCCGCCGCAAATTACTATTAAAACCGGACAATTTATTTGCAATGTTCAAGACGGCACTGCTAGTTTGCCAACCCGCACGCTTAAGAAAATTTATAACAATAATACATATTGCATAGAAGCGATGAGCGAGGGTGCGGCTGGCAGCGTTTATACTACCTATACTTATACCACTCAAAAAGACGATAAATTAATCAGCGCCAAGTTTACTTTACGTTTTCCGCAATGCTTAAACTATGATGATCCGAAAAAAACTGAATGCCAAAATGAACGAGAGGCCTTTGATTTGGACGGGTTAATTGATAGAATGGTTAAAACCGTGAAGACGCAGTAATTTCTCGGAATTATTTTGACAAAATTCTGAAAAGAATTAAAATATAGTTATAAAGATAAAAACAGAGTCTAGGCGATTCTGTTTTTGTTATTATTTAAGTATTTTGTTAAACTAGTAATTACTAAGTCATATGAAAAAACAAGAAAATCAGGCTGTTGTTATTTATCAAGCTAAATCCGGTGCTCTTGAATTTCGGGGTGATTTTAAGCGTGATACTATTTGGGCGTCTCAGGCCCAAATTGCCAAGGTTTTTGGCATTGAACGATCTGTTGTTACAAAGCATATTAATAATGTTTTAAAAGATAAGGAAATTGATAAAAAAAGTAATGTGCAAAAATTGCACATTGCAACCTCGGATAAGCCCATAAGTTTTTATTCATTGGATGTAATTTTATCAGTTGGATATCGTATTAATTCGGCTAAAGCAATAGAATTCCGCATTTGGGCTACTAAAATATTAAAAAAGCATTTATTAGATGGTTACACTATCAATGAAAAGCGGCTTAAAGAAAACCGTAATTTTAAGTTAAAAGAAATGGAAAAGGCGGTGGGCTTGCTCCAGCGGGTAATGAGTGTTAAACAGCTTAATACTATTGAATCACAAGGCTTGTTGAAAGTGATTACTGATTATACCCAAACGTGGGTATTGTTACAGCAATATGACGAGGGTAAATTGTGTTTGCCTAAAGCAACCAATAAAGTTTTGTCTGCCTTAGATTATGAAGAATCAAAAAAATCTTTTCAGCAATTAAAATTTGAGTTGAGAAGTAAAAAGGAAGCAAGTGATTTATTTGGCCAGGAGCGCGGCCAAGCCTTTCAAGGAATCATTGGTAATTTGTACCAAACTTTTGGCGGTAAAGACGTTTACCCAAGTTTAGAGGAAAAAGCTGCTCATTTGTTGTATTTTGTGATTAAAGACCATCCGTTTGTGGATGGCAATAAGCGGATTGGTTCGTTTTTATTTATTCTGTTTTTAGTTAAGAACAATTATTTGTTGAATAAAAAGGGTGAGCGAAAAATCAATAATAACGCTTTGGTAGCCTTGGCTTTACTGATTGCGGAAAGCGACCCCAAAGAGAAAGAGGTGATTATTACCGTGGTAACCAATTTATTAGTTAATTAATACATTAATCATGTCCAAAGTTGTTGCCGATAACAAATTATTTTCTTTAAGTGAATGGTATCAGGGTCTGGGCCATGCCACCACCAATGAATTTAGAAAAGAGGATAATGACAAGCGAGAACGTTTGGATGTTTTATTTTTTGAAATTGGTTTGCGCTATGATAAGCCGGATAAGTTTCCAGCGCCAGTAGTTAAAAATCGCACCCCGGAATTTTTGGAATATTTGGAGAAAAATAAAGATCGGTTGTGTGCTTTTCGCTTGGTGCCGGATGATGAGGCTTTACCAAAGTTACGGATGCGCGGCAAAACCGTGGCTGAAGCCTTACCTTGGCTGGATGAACAAAACTTGGATTTTAGCCATTACCGATTGGATATTGTGCCGCACACTGATCAAATTAAATGGTCAGCTATTTTTTTGGTTAAGCCGGAAGGAATTGTCGGGGAGATTATCCGCGGCGGCCATAGCTTGTTAACCATGGGCAATGCCACCGAACAATCATTGTTGTTTCAATTTAATTATCAAACTTGGAAATTTTCTGCCCCAGATCCGGAAGCCGAAGCCATTATTAAACAAGGTGTGAGCCAGATTAAAGTGGAAGATTCAAAGGTTCAAGAAAAACTAGCCAAAGAACTTAAGGCTGAGTTTATTAATAATTACATTGGCGGCTACTGGGAGTTTACGGTTTGGCCGGATAATAATATTTATTTTATTGATTACAATCGGCTACTTCACAAAATGATTGATATTAATAATTTTTTACTGATTGGTTCAAACGAACTTGATTTGCATGGCGCTCTGGGTTATCCGGGTCAAGCGCAAGGCAAGGTAGTCAAAGTAAAAGAAGAGGAAATTACCACTAAAGATTTTCCAACTGGCAGTATTTTAGTTTGTGAATGTACTATTCCGGAATATTTGCCGCTGATGAAAAAAGCCGCGGCCATTATTACTGACCAGGGCGGGATTTTATCCCATGCCGCGATTGTGGCTAGGGAATTAAAGGTGCCATGTTTAGTTGGTACAAAGAATGCTACTAAAGTTTTGCAAGACGGCGATGAAATAGAAATTAATTCCAGTAAAAACCTAATTAGGAGAATTAATTAAATAAGACTTGACAAATATATTGTAAGTGGTATAATATAAGAGTAAGTAGTAAACGTTCTTCAAAATTTGGCTAACATTAGAGAAGGAGAGAGCTTTAAAGTTAGATAAGTCAATAAAACAGCGATTAAGAAAGCTTCTTTCCGGATTTCTATCTTTGAGAGAAGTTTTCTTAGTCGCTTTTTTGATGAAAACGGCGAGAAAAATGGAGAGGAGAGAGAAATTCTATTTACCTCTTGAGGCGATATATATTTTCCTCCAAAATATTGGAGGGTGCGCCAATCAATTGGTTTATAGTCAACCCCTGCACTAAAAATTTAGTGCGGGGTAAATCTTCTCCAGTTTTTTCTCCGCTTTACGGAGAATAGGAGAGAGAAAATAATAACAAAATTAGTTCTTTGACTAGGCCGCCAGCGAGCTGCCTTAACCATTAATTTCATCGAATTGGAATGTACGGTATGTGATACTGGTAAAATAGTATCAGTCGATCAAGGAAGCCTTTGGCTGATTTGATTGATATCTCTCTCCTCCATACTGGTTTTCAACTCGGATAATAGAAATTAACGGTGGGCAGCTCGCTGGCGGTTTTTTTACCCCCTGCAATTGTCCCGACAAGTCGGGACTCTCGATCGAGCTTAGCTCGACGAGATTTCAGGGGGTAAATCCTTGCTTTTTTAAGTTTTTTTGCTATACTAAGGGGCATTATTATGCCAAAAATTGAACGTATGAAAAAAATAGAAGCAGTAACATCAAATGAAGATTTAGCTCAAAAAATCAGTCCTAAGCTAGCTGAATTAGTTGATGGCTTTGAAGAACTGCCTAATTTAGATCCGGCTTTGGTTCGGCAATTAAATCAATATATTATTGCTGAACATCGGGCGCATGGCGACCGGGCTAGGCTGGGCAATGGCGCCGAACAAAAACGTTGGAAAGAATTGGCCATGACTTATTTTAAGTTGCGTCAATTTATTTATTCCCGGGATTTAAGAGTTGAAGATATTGAGTCTCCGGAAGTTCAGGAGGCCATTGATATTAAAAGGAAAATGTTTCCTTTTGGCGTGCCTAAACTTTGGCTGTGTATTGATGGCCGGGTTTTATCCAAATTAGTAGCTGGTTTGCATGGTAATGCCTTACGCACTCCAGCTGCTGATAATCAAGTGGAATTTTTACCTCGCCGAGGTGGCATTGGTTTATTTTTAAAAAAAGATGGTACTTTTGCCAGAATGATTCAGAAGGTTTTTAGGGATAAGGAAGCGTTTGGCGAAGAGCCAATAATTTTTGAAGTATTAGACAGTCACTTAAAATGTGCGGCCGGTGGTTTACACGCCGAGGAAAAACACGGTCATGAAGCGGCTGACCATGGTCTATTAGATGATGTTCGGCGTAAAAAAGCCATGGGACTAGCCATCCGGCAATTTGTGGCGGAAAAATATAATGGCGCCAAGCAGGTTAAAATTATGCAAATTTCTTTTGACCCGCACACTGGTTTCTGTTTTGTGGGTTTGGAAAAAGAAGAATGTTTAACTGATCCGCGGGTAGCAGAGGCAGGTTATACGGAAGCCGTTTTGTCTGAGCTGGTAAAAGAAGGCAAGATTTTATCAACTCAACAATTAGCTGACAGCGTTGATGATCCTTTTTTCTCTGAACTTTTTCTCCGGTTTCATTTTGACGTAAATTATGAGTTGAATTATCGGCATAGCACTAATGCGCTGTGGAAAAATATTCAAGCTATGAGCCCGGAAGCCTTGCCTCGGCTGGAGGCTTTATTGGTGGGTATTTATCCTAAGTTAAAAGAAGCGGATAAATCAGCCGAACTTAGGCAGCAAGCCATTTTTCTATTGGCTAACATGTATAATGCCTTTTTGCATAATCATGAGCAGGATTATCCTTATCAAGAGCACGAAGAAAGCGTCATTGCCATTACTTATAGTGAAAAGGGTCCCTTTGATCGCGCCCGGTCTTTTTCTATTAATCCAGAAAACCCGCAATTGTCGGAATACCTAAAATTGGGTTGGAAGTTGGTGCAGGGCAATCGTCGCTCTGGCCAGATGTCGCCCATGGAACAGCGGGCCGTTAAAAAGCTTTATCCTAAAAATGATGATTATGTTAATAATCCAGTTTTAGTCAGTTTGTTTGAACGAACCGATGAAGCCTTGCCAATGGTGGAAGTTGAAAAACTGCGGGCCGTGGATTGGTCTGATTTGCCGGAGGTTGATTGGCAGGAAATGTCCGATACGGAATTTGTTGATCACTATTTGAATAAAAAATTACCAGGCATTGCGGCCGTGGTCGCGGAAAAAATTAATATCCTCCGGCACCGGGCCATTAAACTACATAAACCGGGCTTGCCGGCCACCGAGGCGCTCTTGGATGGCAACTTGCTGCCCATTTGGACTTTAAGCGGTCCGGATAGAAAAACCATTGCCTTATTTCCGTTTTTAACCTCCGGTTACTCTGAAGCCACCGAGGCTAGCGCCGCTTAAAGGTTGATAATTGTTTTTCTCTAAGTTTCTGTTACAATGACCCTGAAAGGAATCAGGGTCATTTTGTTATGCCAAATCCTTCAGAAGAAATTAAAGCCAAAATTGATTTAATAGATTTTATCCAGGAATATATCCGGCTCACGCCGGCTGGATCTAATTTTCGGGCGGTCTGTCCATTTCACCGGGAAAAAACCCCGTCTTTTATGGTTAGTCCAGAAAAGCAGATTTGGCATTGTTTTGGCTGCGGTGAAGGTGGCGATATTTTTGGCTTTTTAATGAAAATGGAAGGTTTGGATTTTGGTGAGGCCTTGCGGACTTTGGCCGGGCGCGCCGGGGTGGCACTTACTACTTATCAGCCGCAAGAACAGAGCCGGCGGTCTCAGGCACTGGTCATCATGCAGCGGACCAATGATTTTTTTCAAAAACAATTATGGAGCCCGGAAGGCAAAATCGCTTTGGCTTATTTGCAGAATCGAGGTATTAAGGAGGAAACCATTAAAGCTTGGCAGCTTGGTTATGCGGCTAATGATGATACGGCTTTATTTTCTTTTTGGAAAAATCAGGGTTTTACCATGGCCGAAGTAGAACAGGCCGGAGTTTTAAGCATGAGCCAGGGCCGCAGCCGCAATCGGTTTTGGGAGCGGTTGATTTTTCCGTTATTTGATCAACATGGTAATGTGGTTTCTTTTGCCGGCCGAACCCTTAGGCCAGACGGTTTGCCTAAATATGTCAATGGTCCGCAAACCTTAATTTACAACAAGAGTGCCATTTTATATGGCTTGCATCAGGCCAAAACCGAGATTAAACGTTTGGATTACGCGGTGTTAGTGGAAGGTTATATGGATGTGTTGGCCGCTTGGCAAGCTGGCACC
>JAPLWL010000037.1:12819-14106 GCA_026396635.1 Candidatus Komeilibacteria bacterium
GCGGTTTGCGGTACGGCTTTAACCGAACAGCAATTAGCTTTGCTCAAACGTTATACGGATAATGTGATGATTTGTTTTGATGCGGACCTGGCCGGCCAATCCGCCAATTTGCGCGGCTTGAATTTAGCCTGGAGTTTGGGTTTTAATTTAAAAATTGTTAATTTAGGTTCGGCCAAAGACCCGGATGAATTAATTAAAAAAGATTTTAATTTATGGCAAGAAGCTTTGCGCACGGCTCAGCCGTTAATGGATTATGTTTTTGCTCAAACCCTTAAAGTTTTTGATATTACCCGGCCCGATCACAAAAAGACCGCGGCCAGAAAATTGGTTCCTTATTTGAATTATTTAAGTGACGCCGTGGAACTGGCTCACTATGTAAAAAAATTGGCCGATTGGTTATCCGTGCCCATTGCCACCATTCAATCGCTTTTAAGCAATAAAAAATCAGAACAAAATTTAGTGGCTGAAGTAATGGCGGCCACTACTAGCCGGCCGCTGGGTTTAGAACGTAAGTTGGGAGAGAGGTTTTTAGCTTTATTATTATTAAAGCCAGAAGGCTCGGCTCAAGGGTATGAACAGATTGATCCGGACATGCTGGTAATTGAAGATTTAGTTAACCTTTACAAATATTTGCAAATTTATTATAATGAGCACAATAAATTGCCTGATCAGCAGGTAGCTTTGCAATCATCTTTAGATTCAGAAAATTTAATTGCCTTAGAATTGTTAGCGCAAACAATTTTAGCCGAAAGTCCTGAAACTATTAGTCAGGAATTGCTTTCGGTCAGTCGGCGCTTACAACAAGCTTTTTGGCAGAAAAAACTGAATCAAATTCAAGCTGCTATTGCCCAGGCCGAACAAGAAAAAAATAATGACCGGCTGGCAATTTTAAGCCAGGAATACTCGGTTATTACCAATCAGTTAAAACAGTTACCGTAATCAGATAGCGGTTAGAAAGCTTAAGAATTTTTGTTTACCAGCCAAAGCTCTAAATTTGGCCAGGTTTTAGTTGAAGTTTTATTTTTTATGTCTAAAAAAGTGTTGAAGAAAAAAAATAAGAAAAAGTTTTTGGTTAAGGCTAAGAAAAAACTGATTCGGACCAAAGCTCGGACAGTGAAGAAAGTTTTTAAGAAAAAGAAGGCAGTTGCTAAAAAGCCGTTTCAGAAAAAATCAGCCCGGCCAATTCATAAAGTTAAAGCATCGTCAGTGCCTGTTGTTCCGGTCGCTGAGATTATTGAACCCACTGATGAGCAATTGCAGGGTTTGATTACCAAAAGCCATACTCGG
>JAPLWL010000050.1:0-8674 GCA_026396635.1 Candidatus Komeilibacteria bacterium
TTTTGGTAACCTTTAAGTTATATATTAATTTACTGTAAGGTTTGCCACGAAACAAGATATTCATTTATTGATGAAGTCATTGAATTAGCTATTGGCCAATTGACTTTGAAAAAATAATAAAAAACAAAACCCCCTGGAATCCCGATTCGCGGGAGTCCCGACAAGTCGGGACAATTCCAGGGGGTTGTTTTTAGGTCGTAGTTTATAAACCTTCTTCTGGTTCAGCAGTACCGTCGGTGGCTGGTTCTTCAGCAACCTCTTCTTTTTCTTCGTCTACTTCAGCTGCCACGGCAGCTCCATCTTTGATTTCTTCGTCGGTCATGGTGTTGGCCTTTCTGGATTAAGCCCTTAAGAGCTTAATTAGTAATAAAGTATTCTTCATTATACCTGATTTAGGGTTTTTGTCAACCCTGTCGTTCGCGAACGACAGGGTTGACCCCTTAAGCTATTCAGCTACATTAAAGATCTCTTCAATACTGGTAATGCCATCTTTGGCTTTTAGCAATCCGTCTTGAACCATAGTTACCATGCCGTTGGTTACAGCAATATCTTGAATAGTATATTCGGAAGCTTTTTCTGATAAAATCAGCTGCTCAATTTCTTTAGTCATGGTCATGATTTCATAAATACCAATCCGACCCTTATAGCCCAAGCTGTGGCAGTCCGGACAGCCAGTGCTTTTGTAAAATTTCAGATTAGCAGTTTCTTCTTCAGTTAATCTGGCCGCTGATTTAACCGGAATAGTATTTAAGAGGTTGAGAATTTTAGTCAGAGTGTCATTATCAATTTTATCTTCCACTTTACATTTGGGGCAAAGTTTTCTGACTAACCGTTGGCCAATGACTGCATTTAGCGCCGGTCCTAATAGAAAGGGTTTGACGCCCATGGCTAAAAAGCGGGGGATAGCGCCGGCCGCCGAATTGGTGTGGATGGTAGATAAAACCAAGTGGCCAGTCAGTGCGGCATTAATACTGGTCTCAGCAGTTTCTAAATCTCTGATTTCTCCAACCATGACCACGTCCGGGTCTTGCCGTAAAATAGAACGCAAGCCGTTGGCAAAAGTGTAATCTTTGCCATGATCAATTTGCGATTGGTTAATACCGGTTAATTTATATTCAATTGGATCTTCCAAGGTAATAATTTTAGTATCAGAAGTATTAAGCTTATTTAAAATAGCGTACAAGGTAGTGGTTTTACCGCTGCCCGTGGGTCCGGTAGTGATAATCATGCCATTAGGCCGTTCAATCTCATGTTTTAGATCAACAAAAGATTTACCCCGGATGCCTAATTGGTCAAAACTTAACCCGGCTTTAGAGGACATCAGTAGCCGCATGACAATACTTTCACCAAAAAAAGTTGGAATAGTGGAAACGCGGATGTCAATGGAGTTGTTATCCAAAAAAATAGTAAACCGGCCGTCTTGAGGCTGATGAACTATATTGATTTTTAAGCCGCTGATTAATTTAATTCTAGAAATCAGCTTGGGCCAATCGGCAAAGGGTAAGGCGGCTACCGTATGTAAAATACCATCAATTCTAAACCTGATTTTAACCGAATCACTCTCCGCTTCTATATGAATATCAGAAGATTCAGTTTGAATAGCCGAAGCCAAAATAAAGTTAATTTTTTCAGTAACGCTTAGGGCCGTTAAATTTTTTTGCAGATCCTCAAAAGAAGCTAAGGAGCCTTGAAAACGTTTAATGTCTTCGCTGGTAATGGCGACGCCGCCGATTTCCTTTTTAATTTTAGGAATTTTTTCATAAAGGCTCAAAGCTTTTTGCAGGCTGTAGCTGGAAATAAAAAGAATTTCAACTTTAGCATGGTGTTCGTTGCCTAATTCGGTAATTAATTTACTGACCTGCGGATTGTTAGGATTAATTGAGCCTAGTTTGATATTTTTTCCATCATAAAAAAAACAAATCGTGCCAAAAGCAGCGGCTTGTTCTTCTTCAATTAAACCTAGAGCTTCCAAGGAAACTGGAAAATCACTTAAGTTAAAGTAAGGTAAGTCTAAAGTTTTGGCTTTGGCTTCGGTTTCTCGTTCTAAATTTTTTATATCTAATTCAGCCAGGCGAGCGTGTAGATCTTGGCTGGCTTTAGTAATGGTAGGGTGTGGTTTAGCGTCGGTCACAGGCATTATTTAGAAGAAGTTGGCCTAAGCGGAGTAGGAGTTTTAAATCTGTTGATTAATTTTGGCAAATGACTGGCCAAACGAATTAATTTGCTTAAAGCCGGGAAGGGCTCATTTAGTCTAAGGAAGAGTAGGGTCCAAGCTACTGTTTGGAAGGTAGAAACAATGGCCGCTAAGAAGGCCGAAAGAATAATGATAATAGTGGTACTGGCTATGGTTAGGCCGCCCAATAATTGCGGTTGAGCATTAAGTTGAACTATGCCCAGGAAAAAGCCCGGAGAGAAAATTAGCAAGGCTACCACGCTAAAGACCAAGCTAATTAGTAAGTTGATAATCAGCATAACCAAAGCCATTTCCAAACTAATTAACCAGTTGCTGAAAAACAGACGCCAGCCATTGGTCCAAGCTTCGCCAAATCTTTGCTGCCGCAAAACTACATAGGCCGCCGCATATTTAGTAACAAAAGAAATAATGATGCTGAGTGGGACAAAAATTAGGAAACTGAAGAAAGTAACAATAACATTAAGGGTAAAATTGCCAGATTGCCAAATTAAATAGAGAAAGGGCACAATAATTAAAGCCAGGATAGCATAAGTTAAAACCTTAGCCACCAAGTACAGGCCTAATATTTTAATGCTTTTATTTTTTACTTGATCCCAGGTTTCCCAGGCGGAAAAGTTTAATTTAGGTGGCAAATTGGTTGGTAAATCAGCTACGGTTTTCATCAAGACGCCAAAACAGGTGGCCACAATCCAAAAAAAGAATAAAATGGCAATAATTAAGATGGCGGCTAATAAGGCTAGGCTAAAGATGGCACCCCAGCTATTAGTCATGTTGGTCAAAAAGAGGTAGCCATGATTGATATTGGTTATAATTGGTCCTTGATTGATCAGTTGGCGAAGATAGTCAACTAAGGTTTGATATTCACCGCCGCTGCCTAAAAAAGCAATGAATAAGCCAAGCCACCACAGCCGCTTATATTTTTTGGTAATTAAATAAGAACTTTTTAGAAGATGACGATAAAGCGTGTTGCCCATAATTTTATTTTAGCTAAATTAACAGTACTTATTATATCAGAAAAGCCTTTAAAAAACAAAAACCCCGCCCCTCGACTCCTCCTCAATAAACTCGGAGTCACTTAGGGCGGGATTAGCTACAATTTATTTAAGCCAGTAAAGCTTCAAAGGCCTCTTTTTCCAAGGTTTCTTTAGTTATAAGTTCATTGGCTATTTTATCAAGCTCGGCTCGGTGTTTAGTAATAACCTCTAAAGCTAATTTTTGGCCATGGGTTACTAAATCGCTAATTTCTTTATCTATTTCTTCGGCAGTTTTTTCACTGTAATCACGGCGTTCATGAATTTCTTTGCCCAAGAAGATCATTTCTTCTTTGTCGCCAAAGGTTCTTAAACCCAATTTTTTATTCATGCCATATTGGGTGACTAGCTGGCGGGTAATTTGGGTAACTTTTTGTAAATCAGAAGAGGCACCCGTGGTCATTTCATTAAAAACTTCTTTTTCCGCCAAAACTCCAGCCAGGGCCACGGCAATGTCACTTAATAATTCTTTTTCGGTTCTCAGGTGCTTGTCTTCAGTAGGAAGTTTTAAGGTATAGCCACCGGCTCGGCCTCTAGCAATAATAGAGACTTTATGAACCGGGTCAGCTTCTGGTAAAAAGTGAGCTACTAGCGCATGGCCGGCTTCATGATAAGCGGTAATTCTTTTTTCTTTGTCTGATAAGATATGGCTTTTTCGTTCCGGACCCATCATGACTTTTTCAATACTAACTAAAATATCATTTTGGTTGATTTCTTTACGGTCTTTCCTGCCCGCTAAAATAGCCGCTTCATTTAAAGTATTGGCTAAGTCGGCTCCGGAAAAGCCCGGAGTCATGACGGCTACTCGTTGCAAATCAGTAGTTTGATCTAGAGGTTTGTTTTTAGCATGGACCTCTAAAATAGCTTGGCGGTCTTTCATATCTGGTAAATCAATTACTACCTGCCGGTCAAAACGGCCGGGTCTAAGTAGGGCTGGGTCTAGCACATCCGGCCGATTAGTGGCTGCAATAACAATGACGCTAACGTTATTTTCAAAGCCATCCATTTCTACCAAGATTTGGTTTAGGGTTTGTTCCCGTTCATCATGAGAGCCACCAAGTCCAGCACCGCGGTGGCGGCCAACAGCGTCAATTTCATCAACAAAGATAATGCACGGCGCCGCCTTTTTAGCTTTACGGAATAGATCCCTAACTCTGGAGGCGCCAACGCCCACAAACATTTCTACGAATTCTGAACCAGAGATATGGAAAAAAGGTACTTTGGCTTCGCCGGCTACGGCTCTGGCCAATAAGGTTTTGCCAGTGCCCGGAGCGCCCAAAAGCAAAACGCCTTTAGGAATTTTTGCTCCCAATTTAATAAATTTTAAAGGAGTTTTTAGAAAGTCAACTACTTCGCTTAATTCTTCTTTAGCTTCCAGAGCGCCAGCCACATCGGCAAAAGTAGTTTTGTGAACTTGGCGCATCATTAGCCAGATAAATAGGCCAACAATTATAAAGGGTAGGAGAAACGGCAAAATGTTGCCGAGCCAAACCAGGGTAGTAGAATCTTGTTTAACGGTGATGTTAATTTTTTCTAATTTGGTTACGTCTACGCCAAAGTTTTTTAGCAAGGTAGTAATGGATTCCCCGGCTTCTTTGTAGGCGATTTTTTTGTCACCGGAAGCTAAGGTTACAGAAACTTTATTATTGTGACTATCCAAAGAAGAGACCTCGTTATTATTAATATAGGTTAAAAGCTGGCTCAAATTAATTTCTTGAGGTTTGGCGGTCGGCTGATATAAACTCATTAAGCCAGCAATCGCAATAAAGGCCAGAAAGAAATAAAGAAAGTTTTTAAGTAGTGAAGTTTTGCTCATAGATAAATTAGCTGTTAGTGCATGAAGTTTACAAAAAAATGGTTAAAAAATCAACCCCTGGAATTGTCCCGACATATTTGTAGAGCCGCAAAATTTTGTGGCTCTACGGTTAACGGCAATTCCAGGGGATTGGTTCAGTTTTTAATTTATTCGGCGGTCTCGGTGCTTTTAGGAGCCGCCTCTTCAATATTTTCTTTTTCTTCTTTGGCTTTCTTTTCGCCAGGCTTTTTAAAAGACAAGCCCAGGCGATGATCTTCTGGTTCTAGAGAAATAATGAAAAAGTCATAGGTTTCACCAATCTTGGCCACGTCATTGATGTCGGTAATTTTTTTATCAGTCAATTCGGAAATGTGAGCTAGACCATGAATGTCGGAGTCTAATTCCACAAAAGCGCCAAAAGGATTTAATTTTAAGACCTTGCCGGAAACTTTATCGCCAATATGATATTTGGCTGCTACAATTTTCCAAGGATCTTCTTGTAAGCGCTTCATGGACAAAGAAACTTTAGATCGATCAATGCCGATGATTTGAGCGCTAATTGTGTCGCCGACTTTAACAATTTCTTTGGGATCATCAATTCTTTGCCAGGCCAATTCGGAAATATGGACTAAGCCTTCTAAGTTATCGCCAAATTCCACAAAAGCCCCAAAGTCTACCACGCCAGTGACTTTGCCGGTAATAGTATCGCCAACTTTAAAGCCGGATAAAGCTTTTTGTTGCTCTTCTTCCCAGGCCGCCTTTTCTGAAACAATTAATTTTTCTTCATTTTCATTAACGTCAATAATTTTTACCTGCAAATCAGTGCCAACAAATTTTTTCAAGTGGATTAAAATTTTAGCTTTATCGCCGCCGTCAACTCGTGGATAATGTTCGGTGGTCAATTGAGAAACCGGTAAAAAGCCAACTACATTGCCAACTTTAATCATTAAGCCGCCCTTGTTGGCGTCAATTACTCTGGCCAAAGTCATGGTTTGGGCCTTCATCACTTGGGCTAATTCTTCCCAGGCTTTTTGGTGGCCGGCAAATCGGAAAGAAAGTTCCAGTTCGCCATTCTCATTTTCCATTTCTAAGACCGTGGCTTGAACCCGATCGCCAACTTTAATATTGGAAAAAAGACCAGACTCGTCATAAACCTCTTTGCCTCTAATAACGCCAGAAGTTAAACCGTCAATGTCTAGATGAATTTCATTTTTAGAGACGCTTAAAACCAGGCCTTCAACTAAATCACCGGGTTTGGGCAAGGGTTTCATTTCCCGAATCAAAGCCTCCATTTTTGGACTAATGGTTTTTTTTCTGAGTTTCAAAGTATTTTTCAGCGAGTTAACTAAGATCATAAAAGTTAAAAAAATTAGCCTCTCCAAGCACTTTTTCTTAGAGAAGCTCCCACTTAAGGGACGTTAATGATTAGATTAGATTATTAATGATTAATACTTCCTATTACTAAGAAGTAGCCGCAGTATACCAAAAGATTGGTTTTTTGGCAAGCCCCTAGTTAGGATAGAAAAAATATTTAAGCTTAAAGGCCAATCTTGGTGACCTCGGGTTCTGATGAAATTTGTACTATTTCTGAGAATTTAACTTTTATTTCTTTCCCGTCTTGATGATTGGGATTGGTGCCTACTATTTCTTCATTTTCTACTCTTTTGAAAGTTAAAGCAAGTACTTCGCGCGAGCTTCCGGCGCGGGTAAAGATTTGATATGTTTTTTCGACTTCCAAATTTTCTGGTTGAATGCCATCAAATTTGCGCTCAGCCCTGGCCTTTTCTTCTCTGGCTGCTTGCTCTGGATTTTTACTGACAAGAATTTTATTTGGGTCAAATTTTTCCATAAATTTTTAATTAAAAATTATTCTCAGTTAAAGTATACTGGATTTATTAAAATTTATCAATGGGTTGATTTAGACTGATTTACGGTTTAAATTAACTAATTATAGGTATTGTTTAAATGGAATATGGTTTTTTTGTTTTGTTATATTTTATAACTTTTTTATTTTAAAATACCCCTTTTCTTTTAGATAGTTTTGTGCTAAAGTAAGGGAGAATTTCATCTTAATTTTTAGAATATTTATGCAGATTATTTATCATGGACTAGGTTGTTTTCGTTTGCAAGATGGCAATGTTTCCGTTTTGCTTGATCCTTATGAAGAAAACACTGGTTTAAAGATTCCTAAACAGCAAAATGATATTGTGGTTTATGGCAATACTACGGTAGCTTGGCGGCCGGCTAATAAAGAAACTTTTTTAGTGACTGAGCCGGGCGAATATGAAGTTAAGAAAGTTTTTATTTATGCTATTCCGGTTAGCGCCAATAAGCTGATTCATTTGATTGAAATGGAAGGTGTAATTTTGGCTCATTTGGGGCAGGTGGCCAAAGCTGAATTAACCGCTGAAATTTTACATCGAATTGAGGGCGCTGATATTTTATTGGTGCCAGTGGGTAATGGTGAAACTTTATCCGCTAAACAGGCCGGGGAGGTGGTAACGGAGCTGGAGCCGAGAGTAGTCATTCCTATGTACTATGCCGTGCCCGGTCTTAAAATGAAGCTGGAGGGAATTGATGGTTTTAAGAAAGAGGTGGGCGGCCAAGCCGAAGTTACTGAAAAATTTAAAGTTTCCCGAAAGGATTTACCGGCCGAGGAAACTAAATTGGTAATTATTGAACCAACTATTTAAAATGTCTGCCTTGCCGAAACGAGTTTGGCTGGTTATTATTTTGCTGGCAGTGGCCGTGATTAGCCTGTGGCTACTTTTTCTAAAGAAAGAATTAGCCAGGGAACATCAGTCGGCAATTCCGCTCAAAGAAATGTTTGGTTTTGATCAACTCAGCACTAATAAAAATTTAAAGCAGACTCAAGAGTTATTGGCTGAGCAGTTTGGTCACCTAGATAAATTATTAGAACAAAAATTAGCTAATGAATCTCAGGCCACAACTAGTGTTTCTTCTAGTTTGGCTACCACTACTACTAAAGTTAAATAATTAAAATTTTTATGGCCCGTTTAAAGAGAATTATTAAATCCAATCAAAATCAAGGCAAGCTTTTAGAATCAGAAAGTAAAATTGGTCACATTGAACCGCAGTCGCTGGTGACGGAAATGCAAAGTTCCTATTTAGATTATGCCATGAGCGTAATTGTTCAGCGCGCTTTGCCGGACGTGCGAGACGGCTTAAAACCGGTGCACCGACGGATTTTGTATGCCATGTGGGATATTGGCTTGCGGCCCAGTGCTAAATTTAGAAAATCAGCTACCGTGGTTGGTGAAGTGCTGGGTAAGTATCATCCTCATGGTGATGTGGCGGTTTATGATTCCATGGTGCGGATGGCTCAAGATTTTTCCATGCGCTATCCGTTGGTTCACGGTCAAGGTAACTTTGGTTCCATGGACGGCGATAGTGCGGCCGCCATGCGGTATACCGAAGCCAAGTTAATGCCATTGGCCGAAGAGCTGCTTACTGATTTAGACAAAAATACAGTTAATTTTATTCCTAACTATGATGGTTCTCGGCAAGAGCCGTTGGTTTTACCAGCTAAACTGCCTAATTTATTGTTAAATGGCGCCATGGGTATTGCCGTGGGTATGGCTACTAATATCCCGCCTCATAATTTAGGTGAGCTGATTGATGCCTCGGTTTGTT
>JAPLWL010000050.1:8708-33017 GCA_026396635.1 Candidatus Komeilibacteria bacterium
TTTGTTTAATGGATGATCCCGAAGCCACCGTGGATGATTTAATGAAATTTGTTGGCGGCCCAGATTTTCCAACTGGTGGCATTATTTATGACAAAGCGGAAATTAAAAAAGCCTACGCTACCGGTAAGGGCGCGGTCGTGACTCGGGCGGTCACCGATATTGAAGAAACCAAGAATGGCTTTCAAATTATTGTTAGCGAGATTCCTTATCAGGTTAATAAAGCAACTTTGGTAGAAAAGATTGCCGACTTGGTTAAAGAAAAAAAAGTAGAAGGTATTAAAGATTTGCGCGATGAATCAGACGGCGAAGGCGTGAGAATTGTTATTGAGTTAAAAAAAGAAGCTTATCCAAAAAAGGTGTTGAATGCACTCTTTAAGCATACTCAATTACAAGAAACTTTCCACGTTAACATGTTGGCTTTGGTGGACGGCTTGCAGCCTAAAGTTTTGAATTTAAAAATGATTTTGGAAGAATACCTTAAACACCGGCAGGAGGTGATTAAGCGTCGGACTCAGTTTGATTTGGACAAAGCCAAGGATCGAGCTCATATTTTAGAGGGTTTAGTAATGGCCTTGGAAGATATTGATAAGATTATTGCCACCATTAAAAAATCTAAAGACAAGGATGAGGCCAAGGTTAATTTGATGAGTAAGTTTCGGCTGTCTGAACGGCAGGCCGTGGCCATTTTGGAAATGCGTTTGCAGCAATTAGCTAATCTGGAGCGTATAAAATTAGAAGAAGAATTAGCAGAAAAGAGAAAATTAATTAAAGCTTTGGAAGAAATTTTAAAGAGTGCTAAAAATATCTTAAAAGTGGTGCGGGCGGAATTGTTGGAAATCAAAGATAAATATGCCGATGAACGCCGAACCAAGATTGTGGCCGGCGCCGTGGGTCAGATTAGTACTGAGGATTTGATTCCTAATGAAGCGGCCGTAGTTTTGATTACTCATGACGGCTATATTAAGCGCTTGCCGCCAGATACTTTTAAAACCCAAAGCCGTGGCGGTAAAGGAGTGATTGGTTTGACCACCAAAGAGGAAGATTTGGTAGAACACATGTTTACCACCATGACTCACGCTGAGCTATTCTTCTTTACCAGCAAGGGTAGACTATTTCAACTTAAGGCTCATGAAGTGCCACCGGCTTCTCGGACTGCCAAAGGCCAGGCTATTGTTAATTTTTTGCAGTTGGCTCCGGAAGAGCGGGTAACTTCCATGCTATCTGGTGAAGATCTGGGTGATTTTAAATTTTTGATCATGATTACCAGAGCTGGAGTAATTAAGAAAGTGGCTATTGATCAATTTAATAATGTCCGTCGGTCTGGTTTGATTGCTATTAAGCTAAAAGGCAATGATGTTTTGCAATGGGTGCGGCCGTCAACCGGTAAAGATGACGTGGTCTTGGTAACTAAGCAGGGCCAAGCCATCAGATTTAAAGAGGCTCAAGTTCGGCCAATGGGGCGGAATGCTTCCGGAGTTCGGGCCATCCGTCTCAAGAAGAGCAATGATGAGGTAGTGGGTATGGATATTTTAGAGGGCGGTAAAGCTTCTGATGTTGAGCAGCTTTTGGTAGTGATGGAGCATGGTTATGGTAAACGGACTTCTCTTAAGGCTTATAAAACCCAAGGCCGCGGCGGTAGTGGTATTAAAACGGCTGGAGTTTCCGCTAAAACCGGTGATTTAATTTCCGCCTTTATTGTTAATGGTAAGGCTTTGGATCAGGATTTGATTATTATTTCTCAAGCCGGCCAGGTGATTCGGTTGCCATTAAAAACCGTGAGTGAATTGGGTCGGGCTACCCAAGGCGTTCGCTTAATGCGCTTTAAGGAAGAAAATGACAAAGTAACTTCTGTAACTTTTATCTAAATTATGGCTAATCAGGATTTAACGGATCAAGATTTAAAGTTAATTAATTTAGCTAAAGCCACGGCTAAAAAATATATTACTGAAAGGTGGGAAGGCGACCGAATTTCTTCGGTGGCGGCTTGTGTGCGCATGAAGAGTGGCCAGGTTTATTGCGGACCCAACATTAAACATCCGCACTCCAGCCCCTCGTCATTAGATGCCGAAAATACTGCTTTGGCGGTGGCTTATGCTAATGGTGAGCGGGAAGCGGAAGTGATTATTGCTTATCATTATGCCGATGAAGATCATCAGGGCGTGGTTTCTCCTTGCGGGCAATGCCGGGAATTTCTTAGATTGTTTGGTGACCCCCAAGTTATTGTAGAAGGTGAAAAGGGTCTAGAAAAAAGAAGTTTGTTAGAACTTTTGCCTAATTCGGAAAACTTTTAGTAAAAAAATAAAAGCCGTAGGTCCTTGATTAACCTGCCTGCCGGTAGGCAGGTTAAGGATCTACGGCTTTTTGTTTTATCTAATATAACTTAGTGGATTACCTCGTTTGCCATTAATCCGAACCTCAAAGTGGAGATGAGGGCCGGTGGAGCGGCCGGTTGAACCAATAGCGGCAATAATTTGCCCACGGCTAACTGTTTCTCCGGCCACGACGTAGAGTGCCGAAGCGTGGCCATAAATAGTAGTTAAGCCGCCGCCATGATTGATAATGACATAGTTACCATAACCGCCGCTATTCCAGCCAGATTTTTCTACCACGCCATCTTCAGCTGCATAAATAGGTTGACCAATTGGTGAGCCAATGTCTAAACCAGCGTGGCGCCAGCCAAAATATTGGGTGATGCGGCGGGCCACCGTTGGCCATAATAAGTAAGTGCCATTATCTTGGGCCGCTTGGTATGAATCGGGCTTAGTGGCAAATGCATTTTTTATAGTGGCTCGGGTAGGGGCTTTAGGTTGAATAATTTTTGGTTTGGCGCCGCCAGGAATAAAAATGATTTGCCCAACCGTTAAAGCGGCTCGGCTACTCAGATTATTAGCTTCGGCAATTTGGTTTTCATTAATATTGTAGCGGGCGGCAACTTTTTTAAGAGTGTCGCCTTTGGTAATTTTATAAGAAACTCCAGATACGGGAAGAATTTTTAAGCTCTGGCCCGGTCTGATTAAGCTGGTGGCAGTTAAGTTGTTTTCCCAGAGTAAAGTATTAATGGTAATGCCAAATTTTTTAGCAATATAAGAAGGAGTATCACCCATTTGGACTTGATAAATTTCAATACCGGTTCGGGGTTTGGCTAGTGGCAGTTCATTGCTTGGTTCGGTCAGGATAGATTGATTGTCTGAGGTGCTATTAGACGTTTGGCTAATAGGTTTTTCTAAAGCGGGCAGGCGCTCTTCTAAAATGTCCTGATTGGTCGGATTAGTGGTTGGCAGGTAGCTGATCGGTCCTTCGGTGATTTGGATATTTTCTTCTTGGTCAAAATTTTCACCAGTTTTGCTAATATAAAAAAGTAAGTTGTTTTGGCCGTATTGTTCGGCCTTAACTGGCGGAATAGTTAGCTGATGAATGAGTAGTCCTAAGCTAATTAAGATAAAAGTAATGAACCAGAGATCTTGCAGGAGCCGACTAAAGTAAGCTGGCCAGGATAATTTTTTAAAAATTATTTTAAGGCGGAAGTAAAGTCGGTAGAGTGGGGTAAGTAGCCAAACTAGGCTAATGCCCAAGCCTCGGCCTAAACCAAGTAAAAGTTTTCCGGCTAACAAAAAAAACCGGCCTAGCTGCCGCAAGGCAGTGAGCAAGCCCACTGTTATTAAAAGGAAAAGTTTTTTGACAAAATTACCAATATTTTTGTCTTCAGATGGTTACTACTATAGCAGAAAAAGTAGGTTTTGGTCAAAGCTTTTTGGCTTGATTTTTTTGGGTATTTAGGGTACAGTAATTAATACTTATTGATTTTTTCTTATGTATTCACATAAAATTATTGAACCGAAGTGGCAAAAAATTTGGTTAACTGAAAAGGCCAATCAAGCCGAAGATTTTTCTTCCAAGGATAAAAAATATATTTTAGATATGTTTCCTTATCCTTCTGGCGAGGGTTTGCACACCGGGCATCCGGAAGGTTATACGGCTACTGATATTTTAAGCCGCTTTTATAGGTTTCAAGGTTTTAATGTGATACACCCGATTGGTTGGGATGCCTTTGGTTTGCCGGCTGAAAATTATGCCATTAAAAAAGGCACGCCACCTTGGGAAACTATTCCTAAAAATATTGCTAATTTTAAGAGACAAATTCAGTCTTTGGGCTTTTCTTATGATTGGGACAGAGAGATTAATACTTCGGATCCGGAATATTATCGATGGACTCAATGGCTGTTTTTACAATTATATAAAGCCGGGCTGGCTTATAAAAAAGCAGCGCCAGTTAATTGGTGTGATTCTTGCCAAACGGTTTTAGCTAATGAGCAGGTAGTCGGCGGCAAGTGTGAGCGCTGCAGTAGCGAGGTTAGTCAAAAAAATTTAGAGCAATGGTTTTTTAAAGTCACTCAGTATGCCGAAGAATTATTAAAAGAAATTGATAATTTGGATTGGCCCGAGCCATTGAAAGCTGCGCAAAGAAATTGGATTGGCAAATCAAGTGGTGCTGAAATCAAATTTAAACTTAAGGATTCAGGTAATCAAGTTAAAGAAACAATAGTTTTTACTACCAGACCAGATACTATTTTTGGCGCTACATTTTTAGTAGTTTCGCCAGAGCTGGCCAAAGATTGGATAGATGCCGGCTGGTTGGCCAACTCAGCGGTTATTACTTATATTAAAGAAAGTTTAGAAAGAAGAATAAAGGATCCGCATGGCGAACATCTGAAAAAAACTGGAATTTTTGCTGGTCTGACCGCAATTAACCCAGCCAATAATCAAGAAATTTCGGTTTGGATAGCTGATTATGTTTTGGGCGGGTATGGTACGGGCGCGATTATGGCTGTGCCAGCTCATGATGAACGTGACTTTGAATTTGCTAAAAAATTTGATCTGCCGGTAGTAGAAGTTATTAAGCCGCTTAATCAAGAGAGCGCTTCAACAGGTTGTTTTTGTGGCCTGGGGGAGTTGATAAACTCTGGCGAATTTACTGGACGACTTTCAGAGAAAGCTTTTACAGAAATTACTAAAAAAATTGGTGCTAAATTAACTACTCGCTATAAAATTCGGGATTGGTTGGTGTCGCGGCAACGTTTTTGGGGCGCGCCAATTCCTATTATTTATTGTGTCAAATGTGGTTTACAGCCAGTGCTTGAAAAAGATTTGCCAGTACGGTTACCTGATGATGTTGATTTTAAACCAACGGGTGAGTCGCCCTTAAAAAGATCAAAAAAGTTTCAAGCTGGGGTAGTTTGTCCTAAATGTGGCAAGGAAGCTCAGCGGGAATGCGACACCCTGGATACCTTTGTTTGTTCGTCTTGGTATTTTTTGCGTTATACGGATCCCAATAATGCCAAAGAAGCTTTTGCTAAGCCGTTAGCTCGCTACTGGTTGCCGGTAGATATTTATGTGGGCGGCATGGAACACGCCGTAGGCCATTTTATTTTTTCCCGTTTTGTGACCAAAGCTTTGGCGGATCAAAACTATTTACCATTTCGGGAGCCGTTTTTAAAAATTAGAAATCAGGGCACAATTTTAGCCGAGGATGGAGAAAAAATGTCCAAGTCCCGCGGCAACGTGGTTAATCCGGATGAAGTGGTGGCTAATTACGGCGCTGACACTTTGCGGTTGTATGAAATGTTTATGGGGCCATTTGCCGACACCAAGCCTTGGAACATGAATAATATTATGGGTGTGCGTCGGTTTTTAGATCGGGCCTATACTTTAATTACCGAGCCAGCCAAGCTAGCCGCCACTATTAATGGGGAAGTGGAAAAATTAATTCATAGAACCATTAAAAAGGTTAGCGATGATATTGAGGGTTTTAATTTTAATACGGCCATTTCGGCGCTGATGATTTTGCTAAATGAGCTGGTTAGCAAAAAAGATTTAATTACTCAAGAACAAATGGAGAAGTTTGTAGTTTTGTTAGCACCATTTGCCCCACATTTGGCTGAAGAACTTTGGCAAGTTTTGGGTCATCAGCAATCAATTTTTAAAGGCAAATGGCTTAAGGTGGATAAAAAATATTTAGTTGATAATGAAGTAACAGTGGTAATTCAGATTAATGGCAAGGTCAGAGCCGAATTACTGGTGCCAATTGATTTATCGGTAGAAACGCTTAAAGAAAAAGTTTTAGCTTTGCCGGTAGTTGAAAAATATTTAGCCAGCCGTGTACCAAAAAAAGTAATTGTTATCCCTAATAAATTAGTAAACATAGTGGTTTAAAATAAACTCTTGTTTCCGGGTTACAAATTCATGAAAATAATTACCTCATCTCTGGACGCCGTGGCTGAAGCCGTGGCCATTATGAAAGCCGGCGGAGTAGTAGTCATGCCAACCGAAACCGCTTATGGCTTGGCTTGTGATTTTTTTCAAAAAGTAGCTTATCAAAAAATTTATGCCATCAAGGGCCGGGATTGGTCTAAGCTTCTTTCCGCTATTACTTTTAGTATAGAAAAACTGGATGGCATTGTAGAGTGGTCAAATTATTCGCTTGCTTTAGCCAAAAAATACTGGCCGGGACCACTGACCTTGATTTTGCCATTAACCAAAAAGGCCAAAACTAAACTTTCTTATCATCAGGCTAATACTTTAGCGGTTAGACAATCCAGTCATCCGGTGGCAGCGGCTTTGGCTGAACATTTTAGTTTAATTTCTGCTACCAGCGCTAATCTCAGCGGCAGCGGTGAATTGTATCAAATTGCCGGAATTAAGCAGCAATTTAATCAAACCCAAATCCAGCCGAATATTATCATTGATGTTGGTAATTTGCCAGTAGTGGCACCGTCAACTATTGTTGATTGCACTGGGACTAAGCCAGTAGTTGTTAGGCAGGGCAGCGTGGTTTTATGACCTTATTAGAGCAAGTTAAGCAATTAGTTAAGAGTGGCAAAATTTCTCCCAATAAATTGCGAGGTCAAAATTTTTGTATTGATGAAAAAGTTTTAGAGCAAATGGTAGCAGCCGGCGAGTTAAATAAAAATAGTTGCGTTTTAGAAATTGGCCCAGGCTTGGGGTTTTTAACCGAAAGAATTCAGGCTCTCTCTGGCCAAGTAATCACCGTAGAAGTTGAACAAAATTTTAAAAAGATTCTAGAAATAAAAAAAGCTTTTTGGCCCAAGGTGGATTTGCGGTTTGGTGATGTTTTGCAATTCAGTAATCAGGAGATCGCCAACTGGTTTAAACCGCAACCCTATCAGATTATTACTAATTTACCTTATGGCATCAGTGGAATTTTTTTTAGAAGATTTTTGGCCGTCACGCCTCAGCCAACTTCAATTACCGCCATGATTCAAGCCGAAGTGGGTGAGCGACTGTGTGCTATTCCGGGTAATTTATCGTTGCTTGGTTTGCAGGCTCAAGTTTATAGCAAGCCACAGATTGTTGCTCGGGTTGAGCCAAGTAGTTTTTGGCCCCGTCCGGCAGTTCAATCAGTTATTGTTAAGTTAACTAATATTCATCCATGGTTAGAGGCTAAAATTTCAGAAAAACGTTTTTGGCAATTAGCTAAAATTGGTTTTGCCGCTAAACGTAAAACCTTGGCTAATAATTTAGCCGCTGGATTGCATCTGGATCGTTTAACAGTAGAACAATGGCTTAAGCAGGCCAATTTATCTTTATTAGTTAGAGCTCAGGAACTATCCGTGGCAGATTGGGTAAAATTAACGCGCTATTCAATTTGACCAGTTACCGGCCAGAGTGGTATAATTTAAGCACTTATGGCGGAAATTTCTTTTAAAAATCAGCAAAAATCCAGAGTAACCGGAGAACAAGAAGAACAAACGGTTTTATCGGTGCAAGAAAGAAAAATTTTTGCAATAGTTTTTATAGTTTTAGCTGTTTTAGCCATTTTTGGCGGTTCTTTTCTTTGGAAAAAGAATTTAACTACTGGGTTTTTTCTTAATCAAAAGCAGTTAGCTGAATTTATTCAAGAAATTAAGGCGAGCCCTAGTAGTGAAGCCCAAGCTGGAGCGCCAGTAATTACTGATCGCACCAAAGACACGGATCATGATGGCTTAACCGATTGGGAAGAAGTGACCATTTATCATACTAATCCTTATAATGCCGATACTGATTCTGACGGCGTGTCTGATAATCAAGAAGTTCAAAAAGGCACTGATCCTAATTGCCCAGAGGGTCAAGTTTGTCAGGGCTTGCCGCCAGTAGTAGCTAGCTCTTCAGAGGTTGGTCAAGATGAACTTTTAGGCTCTCAGCCGGATATGTGGAGTAACTTAAATCAAAATTTAGATCAAAGTCAAGTCGCCCCAATTTCGGTTTCTTCAGCCGCAGCTTTACAAATGGGTAATTTAAGTAGTGCCGAGTTGCGTCAGTTATTAAAGACCGCTGGGGCCAAGGATGAAGATTTAAAAAAGCAGGCTTGGCAAGATTTTTTAATTAATTCTAAAAAATCCCAGTAGCCTATGCTAAATTTTTGGCAGAAAGCGGCAATTTTCACATTATTATTACTAACAATATCAGTGGTTTTTCAGCCCATTGCTTCGGCTCAATGGATTACCAGTGAAGCAGTTAGTATCCCATCAACTTTTAAATTGATTTTGGATCGGGTTTGGCAGTGGTTACAAATTGCCCTATTAACCGGTTGGAAAAATGGGTTAAATTATTTTTTGGCTAAATGGGCCAAAGATGAAGCTACTCGGTTGGCCTCTAGCGGTAAAGGCCAGCAAACAAATTTTGCCAAACATCCAGGCCAATCACTCAATGAGAGTTTAAGTGCCGCTTATGGTGATGTTTTAAATGATTTAGCCAAAGGAACCTTGGGTATTGATTTGTGTTCTTTGGGTGATCCTAATTTTGCCGCTACTTTATTTATAACTATTAATCAAGGAACAGTCCCGCCACCGCCTAGCTGTACTTGGGCAAAAATAAAAGCCGAGGCCGCGCGGTTTAAAGACAAGCTTGATAAGAATAAAAAATTTAGTGATTGGGCTAAAATAAATCTAGAAGTTCAATATGCGGCCAGTGGCGGCATTGGCTTGGAAGATGATAAAGCGGTTGATGCTGGATGTAAACAGTTTGATGGTCCAACGGCTTGTGGTGACGCTCATGGCACGTCTTTAAAAAAAGATTGTATTTGGTATGGCAATCAGTGTCGAAGTAAAAAACAAGCTGAAAATTTGTTTTGTAAATATGCCGATGACGGTTTATCGGCATTAGCTAATAAAGATAATTGTACAGTAGCTCAAAAAAAGAACGGGCTATTTAGGGCAGATGAGTTAGAATTATTTAAAGATGTTAATTGTAAATGGAGCGCTGAATACGGATCAGCTGTTAGAAAAGAAATTGCTGCTTCTACAACTGTTGCACAGTCCCAGGCTGGCATAAAGGCTTTAAATGCTGGATCCTGCATCCCGGATATTAATGTGTTTGAAGCTTTTGGCCAACAATTTTCTGCTTCTGGCGGCGGCTCAGATATTGATGCAGCCATAAAAACCAGTAATAAAGCAGTTCAAAAAGGTGCTAAGTCTGTTTTTGATGCAATTAAGGATTTTGAATTTGGCGGCCAGACTTCTGGCAAAAAAGGCTTGATTAGTTTAGATAGCTTGACGCCACGTGAACCAAGTCAAGCTCAAACCCAAATGTTGCAGCAGGGCATGGTTAATAATATGATGTCTGATTCTGGTTCGGCTATTGTTAATGCGGCTAATATTTTCTTAGGCACTTATATTCAGAAGTGGTTACAAAATCAATTAAATAAATCTCCTGATCCGGAAGATAATGATCCTAGTAACATTGGTAATCCTCAGGTTCAAGCTGGTGGAGGAGGCGAATCTAGGCTAAGACGGGTACAAGAGACTGTTGAGAAATGGGAAAAGCCCAAAATGCTTAATTCTTTGCAAGAGAATTTGAGTCAGTATTTAATGAAATGTACTGAAGGCCAGGCTGGGGCAACTTCAATCGGTGAATATAATTGTACTATTACTAGTGATTTGGCTTTGGCTTTAGATCAGGGCATTAGTTTGCGCAAGGCCGTAGCTCCGGGCGGACCGTTGGCTGGCTTAGAAGATCAGCCCTTTGGCGGTGATTTTGTTTTTAATCCTCAATCGCCCTCATTGTCCTTGCGCAATATTATGATTTTGCGGAGCTTGCAGGTAGTGCCGGTTGGTTGGGAAATTGCCGCTTTGTATGCTAAAAATTTTGCGGCTAACAATATGCCGCTGGCTAATTTCCCGGGAGCGACTTTAAGATATTTGGCCTTAGGTACGCCGCCGGGCCAGGCCGCCAGTTCTTATGACAAAGGTTGTTTTGAAGATCCTAAACACCCCGATGACCCGACTTTGCCGGTTGGTTGCCGTAATAATGACGGAAAAAATCCTTGGTGGCATTTGGTTGATCCGGATTGGGTTTTAAAATTGCCGCCAACCAAGTGTGCTTTTGGTGGTAGTGGTGCCGAGGTCTTAACTGTCATGGATGTGTGTTCGCAAGATAATGTTCCTGGAACTACTGTTGGCGGTGTGCCAACTAATGCGCCTACTTGTGATGAGGTTGAGGGCGTTGTTAATCCTGATTTTAAAGTGTCGGTTGTTTCCAGAAATGATCAATATTGTGCTGATCGTCAGGATTGCTTAAAAATAGACAGTCATGGCAAGTGTGTGGCTTATGGTTATTGTTATGAGCAAAAGCCGGTTTGGCGGTTTGGCGGTGATAGTTGTTCAGAACAAGCCGCTAGCTGTGCTAATTTGACCAGAACTGCTGATGGCAAGAGTTTCTCTTATTTAACTAATACTTTAAGAAGCTGTTCAAAGCCGGGTTGTACTTGGCTGGCTACTTCGCAACTGCCTTCGGCCGCTTGGCTGGTAGGAGCTGATAATCCTAAGATATTTTTAACCTTAAATGGTACCAAGGGAGTTGAAAGGTGTAGCCGGTCGGGTGTGGGCTGTACCAGATTAATTAGCCAGGAGGCTGGTATAAACGTAGTTGTAGATGGTGATTTTACTCAATCAGATTGGGGAAGCTATTGGCAAGCTGTTTCTAATGAACCCTGTTCCTTTGCTAATCATTTTTCAGTTGAGAATCAGCAAATAGAAGGCTTGGAAGTAAACGGCCCTAATAGTTATTGTACAGTTAAAACTAAGGGTCAAATTCCAATTGTACCCAACGGTATTTATTTGGCTAGATTATTTATTCAAGCTTCAGCTGATGCCCAGGCCCAGGTTGATTTTAAAAAGGCAGATGGCTCTGTTTTGAGGACCATTAATATGAATGTGTCTGCCGGCCAAGTGAATCAAGTAACTTCCACTATTATTTTTACCGTTGACAATCCGGACGGCGCGCCAATTCTGTTGCAGCCGGAAATTAGCGTTAAGGCCAATAATGCTACCGCCACCATTCAAGCTTTTGAGCTGGTAAAAGTAGATACTCAAACTACGGAATTTATTGATAACACCTATAGTTCAGATTATCGGGAGGCCACAGATTTTGATGCTTATTATAAAGTAGCCGCTGATAATTTAGACTGTAATCGTTATAATGATATTTTGTATAATTATAATACCGAAGCAGCTTGCGCGGCCGCCAATAAAGTTTGGCGAGCTGATTGGCAAAGTTGTGTGGCCGGCGGCAGTGATCAGTGTTTAAATTATTTGCCATTTTGTAAAGCCTCTGATTTGGGTTGTTTGGGTTATAAATCGGTTAGTGGCGGGCCAGAAGTTCCGGCTAAAGTGAGTCAAAATGATTTTTGTCCAAACTCTTGCGTTGGCTTGGCTTTGTTTCAACGCAAGACCACTGTTTTTGAACAACAAGAAGATCAAAGTCATTCAGCAATCTATCCGGTTGGTGCCTCCTTTATTCCTCAAACCGCTCAAATGTGTCAGCCTCGGGCGGCTGGTTGTGAGGAATTTACTAATCTAGACCAGGTGGCGGCTGGTGGCGAAGGCAGAGAATATTATACTTTTTTACGTCAGTGTGTTCAGCCTGATAATCAACGAGTTAGATATTATTATACTTGGGAAGGCAGCGACACGGCTGGTTTTCAATTAAAACGTTGGCGTTTGTTAGCTACTAGCCATGATGATTCTCCTTGTACTGATATTCGCCCAGGTGAAATTTATTGTTCTGGTCCAGAAAATCCTGCCAGTAGTACGGGAGCTTGCACGGTTGATGATTTGGCCAATCCTAATCCTAACCCTGATTGTCGAGATTTTTTTGACCTAGCCAATAATCATTATTATCGGTTGCAAACTAGAATAGTTACAGCCTCGGCTGATTGTCATCCGTATCGCCGGACTATTTCTAACCAGACCTATAATGCTATTCCTAGTGAAGGCGTACGCTGCCAAGTTAATGAAAATGGTTGCCGGGAGTATTTAGGCAATCAAGGCAATAGCATTAGAACTATTTTTAATGAAGACTTTGAAGATCCGGCTAAAGTGCCAGCCAATTGGGGGCCGGGTAATTCGGTGGTAATTTCCAATATTGCGGTTCAACCGGGCGGTCATTCGGTTTTGGTGGGTGGAAGTTATGTTGAAATTAAAATCCCTTCTTCTAGCTTACAGTTAGGCCGGAGGTATATTATGACCTCTTGGGCTAAATTGGTAGATAACGGCGGTCGAGAAGCGCCCAGAAATTTGTCAGCCTCGCTTGATTTTACCCTTTATAACTTAACTACTGATTGGCAGTTGTATCGCAGTGATGTAGTTACCTCTACTCTAAGTGATTATGCTCAGGTTCGGATCTATATTAATTCCTTACCGGATGGCAAAAGAGCCTTGTTGGATAATGTGGTGTTGCAAGAATTGCCGGATAATTTTTATGTCATAGAAAATTCTTGGGTCACGCCGGCGGAATGTACTCCTAATTATGAAAATTGTCGGCAATATCAAGTTTCTTCTGGTGAGTTAGTTGCCTTAACTGGATTTAGCCGGATTTGTTCGGCTCAAAGCAAGGGTTGCCAGGCTTTTATTGATACTAGAAATTCCAAACTTCAGAGTTCAGCTACTTATTCTCAGGGTGAAGGCGTAAATGACATAACCATACCTAATGATCGGTTGCTATATTTAGTGCTTCAGTCTAATAAGGCTTGTTCGGCCAATGAAAAAGCTTGTCAGGCTTTTGGTTTGCCCCAAGTTAATTTGGCCAATCCTTTGGTTGGCACTACTAACGTTGATACAGTTTATTTTAAAAATGATCCAGATAAGTATAACCAGGGCAGCTCTCCTATTTTATGTACAAATCAAGAGCTATTTTGTTCAGCTTTTAGTGGTAAGGCTTATTTTGATCCAGCACCTAAGCAAGCTACTTCTAGTAGCTTTAAGGTTTGTTCTTGGCAAAATGATAAATGGCAAAAACTGGACGGCAGTGGTGAGTGTCCAACTGCTTCAATGAGTCCAAATAATGTGGCGGTCAATCCAAATAATGAAAATTATTTATTAAGTCCAGATCAGCCGGGTTTCAGCGGCTGGGCTGCTAGTTGTTCGCCGTCAGATAATTTATGTAAGGAATACCGCGATCCGGAACAACCTAATAGTGATCGCTTGCCACTTTGCCGCTCTGATATTGGTAGTAATACTTACGGAATTTGTAGTTTGGCCGCCAATTCTAACAATGGTGAATGGTGCTTTAAAGATAGTCAAAGAGTTTGTTGGGTTAATACTGGATCGCATGATTGTACTTATAATAATTTGTGGTATTGTGCTGGCGCTGGCGCGGAAAACGGTGATTGTCATTTAAATTGGTATGGCCAAGATATTGTACCTTGTCAGTATACCGGATTGGCTAATAATGAAAGATGGTGTCAGTTTGATGTTTCTTGCCGGTCTTATTATCAAAAATCCGTAAATACCGATTGTTCAAATCCTGGCGTAGTAGATCGGGGTCAGGGCTGCCGGCTGTTTAATGATACTTCGGACCCTTCTTTGATCTATAATGCCACTTCTTCTTTGGATGGTTTTGCTCCGGTTACTGTTAGTGATACTGGTTTGCCGGCCCAAGCTAATAAGTTAGTAAAGGTAGAGCCGGACAGACAATGTAGTGAGGGGTTGTATTGTAAATCTAGTATTAGTTTGGATAAAGGCGGCAAAACCAGTCAGATTTGTCTAAGTTTAGGGGCTTGTAAGAAGTTTAATGATAAAGGTGAGTGTGCCGAAACAGTAGTTCATACGGCTGATTCTATGAATATTGATTTAAATAGTCCACTAGGCTCAGCCTCGGCTTTGCCTTGGTCTAAGGTTACTAGATTTCAAACCGGCTATAAGTATCCCAACGTTGCTTGGTCTAATACGCAAAAAATAGTTGGTAATTATTTGCCGGATTTAATGACTCAAACCGCTAAAGGTAAAATTGGCCAGCAGTTTGAAAATAATAGTTTTGAAAAAACTAATACTTCTACGGTTACGGTAGTTACCAATAACGGCGATGCTGCTTATACGCGTGATCATGGCTGGGTTTATGTAGTGGTTAATCCTTTTGGCGACGTTGATCAGCCCTCAAGTTGTGCTTTTACTAAAGAACGAATTTCAGAAGTGAACCCATCAGACAAGGCCTTGCCATTAATGTTGGCCAGTAATTACGCTGTAAAAATAGAATTGACTTCTAATACCTCTTCTGATTGTCGATTAGCTCAGAATCTGGATAATATTAGCAATAAAACTGGTTACACAATCACTTTTTGGGCTAAAGCTGGATCGTCTGGTTTAATTATGAAATCGGGCGTTGGTTTTAATGATGGCCAGGGTCTTAGAGAAGATATTGCTTTTGTAGCCACGTCTTGGATTTTGACTAAAGATTGGCAAAAATATACTTTAGTAATTCCAGCGGCTAAGGTGCCGGTTAGAACCAGGGCCTTGCGGTTGGTTGTTCAAACTCCTTGGCTGGTTAAAGGCGCTGGCACAGTATGGGTTGATGAAATTTTAATTCAGCCCAGCTTACGGGTTGGCCAAGATTTAGTTGAAGGTGCGCCGGGGGCAGCCTCTGAATGATTCGGCAACTTGTGATTATAAAAATGGCGGTAAAAATTATGAAGGCCTGCCGGTGTATTGTTTGGAAAAAGATCCGGTTAATGACTTGTGTTTAAAGTGGTACCCTATAACTTATGTGACAGGTTCGCATTATTCAGCCTCTATGATTGATGATAAAATTAATGGTTACAGTGATCGTTTGCCGCTTTACTATTGTTTGCAATCTGATAATTTACTTGGTCGGCAAACCATTGTGGTGGTTAATAGTCACGACGAGACTATTATTGAGGCAGGGAATGCTCGTAAAAATCTTATTTTTTCAAGTAGACCATTCTGGATTAGTGCTAAATGGGCTCCGGGCGATAATGATTATGTTGCGACTCATTTTGCCGGTCAAAGGACCGAGGCTAATGCGGCGTATGAGGCCACACACTGTAATGATGATGGCCAACATGCTGGTTGTAACACAAATTGGAATTATTTAGCCTTTGATATGAATCAAAATAATCAATTTGATGACAGTGATCGCATGGCTAATCAGCTTTGGGCAGTTGCTCAAAATTCCGATGCCGAATTAAATATAGCTGATATTGATAAAATTACGTTTAGGCTTGACTGGAAGAGTGATAATAATTGGCCAACGGCCGTTGGTACGATACTGACAACAATAACCAGTGACCAGCTTTATGCAGATAAGAACTCTCCTAATTATCCCCAGATGTTTAGGATTGCTGGTGATGAAGGTTTATTCAGTGGTATGTGGATTGGGATTAAGTTTTTATGGAACAATCAGGGGCAGTTGGTGGGTTATAGAGCGTCAGGTTTGGCCAATAGACAAAATGATGCTATAGCCTTTTCCCCGATATTTTATTTAAAAAATAGATGTACGGTTATTGCTCAAGTAGTTGATTCTACTGGCGACAACAAAGTTTATTTAAATAGATTTAATTCTGGTGACTGGCTTTCTAATCAAGGTAATCGAGCTGGGGTTAATAAGGAACTAACTGATGCATCGCAGTATTTTGGGGCAACCACCGTGCAAGTGGCGGCGCCCTTTGGTAGTTTTATGGCTCCAGAAAATAGTTTGCCTGATCAATGGCAAAATCGTTCTAGCTTGCCGTTGGTTAATTATTATGGGGGACGGTATGATTATAATAAATTTGCCGGGTTCCCATTAAGTGTTGCACGAATTGACAATGATAATGCTAGGAGAAGGTGTTTTGGAGGTACTAAAGATGGAGATTTTTGTAATACAAATACTAATTGTCTTGGTGGTGGTGTTTGTATGGGCATTGGTAAATTTTGTTATGTTGATAGGCCGAATGGTGGGGATCTTACAAATGGTCAAGCTTGCGAAAGTACGGCTGATTGCACAGCGCCCTTTGATGATGGTTGTGCACTGCTTAGTTCTCTTCCAACTGGCGAGAATGGCATTGGTCAAGCAATTGCAAACTTACAGGGTTTATTTGCTAAAATTTATGGGGTTTGGCGATGGACGGGCAATAGTTATCAGTCATTTAATCCGGGAGTGGCTTTGGATGCTGCGGCAGCCAATGGCACGTTGCCAGTTCTTGAAAAAATAACTATTTCTCCTAATCAAATTCAGGCGCACGGCGGCTTGGCTAAGTTAAGTTTTGGCACAGTGGTTGACGTTAACCAGGTGCCAATTAGAAGTTTGACTATTAATTGGGGTGATACTCAAAGCGATACGTTGACTTGGTTAAATTCGCGTTCAGATTTTAGTTTAAATCATTCTTATACTTGTTTAATGTCGCCTAATGGCCACTCTTGTAGTGGTTGTCCGGGCGGGACTTTAATTGAAAATCGGCAGTGTCGATATAATATCACGGTTAGTGTTGTTGATAATTGGGAATTGCCCAATCAAAATCAAGCTGCTGGCAGTGTTTTAGTAGGTTATTAATATGATCAATCGTTGGCCTTCTATTATTAAGCGCTATCTAACCAATCGAAAGTTTTGGCTGGTATTAAGTTTGATTTTGGTTTTAAGCCTAACAATTTTTTCAGTAACTCAGGCGGCTGGCTCAGTTGGGGTTACGGATGGTGAGTTTGATGTTAAGGATGGTGGCGTAACCGGAGCAGTTCAGCAAATTTTGTTGAATGTTTTGCTAACGCTGGTTAAAGTAGTGGCTAAAATTTTATTATGGTTTATTGGAATTTTATCCGGCTTGTTTAGTTATAATGATTTTGGCAACATGGAGGCCATTCAGGTGGCTTGGCCATTAGTTAGAGATTTGGCCAACATCTTTTTTGTAGTAATCCTATTATATATTGGTTTCTGTACTATTTTGCGGATTTCTTCTTATGAATACAAAGGCAAACTGTTAAAGTTTATTTTAATGGTTTTGCTGATTAATTTTTCTAAAACTATTTTTCTTTTTGCCATTGATGCTAGTCAGGTTATCATGTTGACTTTTGTGGCGGCTTTTAGAGAAGCACTAGTAGTAAACTTAGTTAGCGGTTTTGGCTTGACCCAGGTGCTGGCGGTTAGTGCTTCTAATGATGGTATTCAATTCGGCGAAATTATTATCTCGCTGTTTTTGGCTTTTATTATGATGCTGGTGGCACTGGGCACCATGATTGCTTATGCGGCGGTTTTGATTCAGCGTATTATTACTCTTTGGATTTTGTTGATTTTATCGCCCTTGCCATTTTTGTTGTCCATTGCTCCCAGTGGCGCTAAATATTCCGGAATGATTTGGTCAAAATTTGGTAAAGAATTAAGTACTGGCATTGCTTTGGGATTTTTTATGTGGCTAGCCATGACCATCTTGTCTTATGGGGCGGCCAAGCAAATTAGCAGTGTGGGTAGCCAGGGTACTATTGCTGAAGGGTCTGATGTAAGTTCAGAAACTCTTTTTGGCTATGTTATTTGCATTGCTTTGTTGTGGATTGGGTTAAGCAGTGCTAAATCGGCCGGCGGCTTTGCCGGTGGCATAGCCGGTAAGGTTAGCGGGACCTTAACTAAAATGGGTAAGGGCGCTTTGGTGGGAGCCGCCGGCATTGGCGGGGCTGTTTCTTTGCGCAGTCTGGCTGGTGGAGTAAAAAATTGGCGAGACCAGAGAAAGGCCGCGTCTAAAGAAAAATGGGAAGGCCGGGCTCAGAGAATCGGCGGTGCTTTAAATACGGCGCAAATAACCGCTGGCACGGCTCTTAAAACCGGAGCTAGAAAAGCCTTGGCTACCAAGACCGGTAAAGCAATTGTTGGTACTGGGGTGGGTTTGGCTGGTTTGGCCTTGGGACCCGTGGGTTTGGCTGGTTTAGGTGCACTTGGTGGAGTTGGAACAGGCTTGGGTGTAGCCGGTGGTTTAGGTGGGGTTTTGGGTTTGGGCCATAGAATTGCCAAAAAATTTAGCCCAAGGTATAAAAGTAAAGTTGATGATGTGACTAAGGGAGTTAAAGACTTTACCGATCGTAATGTTTCTTTAGCTGACAGAAAACAGCTTAATAAAATTAGAGACACTAAAAAGAAAAAAGAAATGGAAGAGGCCGGGCTCAGAGGCGAGCAGGCCGCCGATATTCATGCCAGCATTTTAAATCCAGAAGATGCTTCTGAGCTTGCCAGATTAAAGAAGTTGAAAAAGGATGAAGAAAAGGCAGGTAGAACCTGGGATGAAACAAGCGATGACGGCAAAAAATTATTGGGTTTGGAAGAAAAAAATAAAAAAGCTAATGACGCGGCTTTTATTGCTGCTGGTTATCAACCTCACTTGGAACAGGCTTTAACTATGGCCAAAGATGCCAAAGAAGTGGAAGAAATTTTAGGCTCTATCCCGGCTAAATTAAGAGAAGAATTAGGTCAAAGATTAGATACGACTTCTTTGCAGACTCGTGGCGGAATTGATCCAAGTAAGTTTGAAGCTTTAATTAAAACTTTGGGCGCGGCTAATAAAGTTGCGGAAATGAAAAATCGGGAAGGCAATAACGTTGGTAGAAAATATTTAGCTGATATTTTAGAAGGTGATCCGTCCTTAGTTAAAAGTATCAAAGGTGGCGGTTGGGGCAAGGATGGTAGCGTTATTGGCGCGATGGCTGATGCTAAAGTGCCTACTTCGCAAATTCAAGGCTTATCAGTGAAACAAAAGAAACAATATCAAGCAGCAGCCGATAGTTATTTGGGTAGCAGCGAATATGGTAGTGTTGGCAGAGAACCGGGCGAAGACGCTGGCCGGGCTTATGCGGTGGAAGGCTTAATAGCTTCTGGCCGCGGCGAGGCGATTAAATATCTAACCCCAGAAAAACGCCGGCAAATGCTTAGAGCCGGTGATATTAAGAGTAGTAGTTTTAAAGATGTTGGTGAAAGCGATTTAAAGTCAATATTGACTCCAGAGGGTGATGCCGAAATTGAACAAGCCCAGGCTATCATAGATGACATGTTGGCTCATTGGAAGCCTAAGCAGATAGTTAGTTTGCAAAATGATAATTTACCACTTTTTCAAGCTATTGTGGAGAGAATTCAAGCTAAAAAACATGAAATTGACGCGATTGATCCAGCCGCGACGGCTGATCCTGAGCAAGGGCGATGGGAAAAAATTATTGAAGGCTGGAAAGCCAATTATGATTTAAAAGTATTAATTCCTGCATCGCCGGAAAGGGAAAAATCAAAGCCGGCAGAACCAGAACCAGCCGAGCCAGAGCCTACGCCACCACCAAAGCCGAAGTTCCCAGTCGGGTTTCACTAGATAGAATTTTAATAACATGATTAAAATAGATAAAAATTTTAAAGTTATCACCTCAGAAGCCTATAATTTAAAAATTTTTGAATTATTGGCAGCTTTGGGTACGGCCAGCCAGCAGCAGTTGGCCAGCAAAATTTATGACCAAGTGCTTAATAAAACAATCCCTTTAGCTAAAATTAAAGACGCTTTAGTTAAGAGCGGTGTAACTGTTTCTGATCAGATAATTTGCGATTTGGTTGGCTTTTTATTTTATCCATTGTCGGATTTTACGGCCCAAGCCCAAGCTACCATCAAAGAGTTTAACGGTAATTTAGTGGTTTATCAGCAATGGTCTGACCAGGTTCATTCACCTTATAATATTTTTCAAGATGATTTTGATGAGCTATTTGACCGGTTAAAAGTTAATTGGTCCGGAGAGCAGAGAAAGCAAGCAGCTGAAATTTTAGTTAGCTGGCTGCGGAAATTTAGAACCCCGGAAAAGGTGGTGGAATATTTACAAGATCAAGAAGTTTTTGGCGCCGGCGCTTTAAGTGTGGTTCAGGCCAATAAGTTGATGGTAGAATTTTCTGCTATTAATGACAGTTATAAATTTTTAGCCCAAGATCAGGTAGAAACCTATTTGGAATTTGCGAAACGCCTAGAAGAAGTTTTAGAGCAGTTTCCAACAGACGAAGAAGCTAAAACAGAAGATTTATTGACAGATTTTAAACTAGCCATTCAAAACGAAGATAGTTGGAATGCTATTATTTTTTGGCGGGAATTATTGCAGCGTGGGGAAATGGCAGCCACTTTATTAAATTTTCCTTTACGGGCTGAGGTAATAGATTTTTATGAAGATAAATTTTCTAAAGCAGCCATTAACCAAGCTTGGGCAGATAAAAAAGTTAATTTGTTGTTTAGATTAATTTTGCCTTACTCGGTGGATAGTTGGGGCTGGCCTAAGCCAGAAGCCGCTTTTTTGGCTGAATATTTAATTAAACAGTTGTCAGAAAATGATCAGAAAATTTATCAAGGCTTGGTTTTTTATGATGTAGCTAAAGATGTTTTTTCTTGGATTGAGCTTAAAGAAGAAAATGGCCAATTAGTGATTTCGGCCAACGGCCGATCCGCCCCCGCCCGCCTTGCTTCGCAACGCGAAGCGGGCAGGTCTGGCGTGAGCCATTAAGGTATTGGTCATTTGTATTGAGTCATTTGTTATTGTCCTATTATGGCCATACCTACTGATGTTTTACCAAAAAGTCCAGAAGCCGGAACTAGTGAGCAGCCGGCTTATTTTGACGAAACCAGAAAAGCCAAGCAATTAAAACAGCAGCAAGCCAAAGGGCGTCAGCAGCCTGGCCAGGCTTCAGAAAATGATGAAGAGACTGAAGAGCTAGAGACCGAAGAAGAGCCAGTTGAAACCGCGGTTCCGGAATATCAGCCCTTTCCTTTGATGGCAGAGACCGAGGAATCTGAACCGGAATCTGATAATGAAGAGGAAGAGTTGGCAGAAGAGGAGGAGTTTGAACAACTAGAACGTCAGCAAGCAATTCAATTAGAACAAGCTAAACAATTGGCGCGTCAACAGCAGCAGGCCAGTCTATTGCAACAATCAGCTGAAGCTGAAGAGCAGGAAGAAGAAGTTGTTGGGGCTGGTGAGCAAGATGACCTAGCTGCTCAGGCTATTGAAAAGGGCAGTAAGGAATATCTGGATCTGCAAGCCAAGCTGGCTCCGGTAGTTTTAGCTTTTGATATTAGCGGCGCTTCTTTATTGGCCGCCGCCTATTTAAATTTTCACTTACTTTCTTATACCTTAGGCTTTAAGCCTGGTGGTTTAAAATTAGCTAAGCCAGATTTGTGGCATTGGATTTTTTTAATTATCGTTGACCTGGGCCTTATTGGTTATTTTATATTAATTTGGGTTTTGCTTGATTTAATGGTTTACATTGCTCAGCATCCAATTGAAGCTAGGTGGTGGGCGTTTAAAGCCTGGATGGGCGGCGGCGTTGATTAATTGGTTAACAAAAAACAGGTTTTACATGTGGTAGGTCCTTGATTAATCAAGGACCTACGAATTAATAAAAACCTGTTTTTTGTTAACTTCGGCTGACGTATTCTTCGGTATCGGTGTTGACGATAATAGACTCGCCTTGGTTGATAAATAGGGGAACTTTAATTTCTAAGCCAGTTTCTAAAGTGGCTAATTTAGAAGCGTTGGTGACGGTGTCGCCCTTAACTCCCGGAGGAGTAGCCGTGACCAAATAAGAAACCTTTGGTGGTAGGTTAATGGCTACCGGTTTGTCATCGTAGAGCATCACGTCAACTTCTAGGCCTTCTTTTAAAAAGCCGCCCTTACCGCCCAGTTGTTCTTCTGGTAAATAAAACTGTTCAAAATTGGTTGAATCCATGAAATAGTAGTCGGTTCCTTGCTTATACAGAAAGCTGGATTTGCTTCTTTCCAAATTGCCCTCGGTGATTTTATCAGCACCGGAAAAAGTTTTTTCCAAGGTAGCTCCAGTGATGAGATTTTTTAATTTAGTTTTGAGGTTGGCGCCGCCTCGGCCGACTTTGATGTGCTGAAAATAAACCTCTTTGTAAGGCTGGTTATTTAAATCAATAACCACGCCATTTTTTAAGTCGCTGATTGAGTACATATAAATTTTTGGGTTTCTTAGCGGTTTAAGAATGGCAAGAGCGCCATAAAGCGGGAACGCTTGATGTTTTGAGCCAAGGTTCTTTGGTGTTTGGCGCAGACCCCGGATTTACGCCGAGGCACAATTTTACCGTAAGAAGAAGTAAAACGTTGCAAGGTAGCAGTATCTTTATAATCAAATTCTTTAAGAGCGTTAATGCAGAAATGGCAATTTCTGGCTCTAGGAGTTTTATTCATCATAGAAAGTTTATGGTTAATTAAGCTGTGGTTTAGAAGGGAATATCTTCCAAATTAATTTCTTCCATACCTGCTTTGCTCGCCTCGCTTGCGCTTTGGCGCAGCGGGCCGGCAGGTAGGTTGGGTTCTTCAGTGGCCTGAGAAGTATGATTTGAAGCCATTGAGTCTTCAAAGTTGCCGGCCGCTGGTCCGGTTGATTGAGCCGTGGCTCGATCTAACATAATTAAGTTGTCGGCAATAATTTCCGTCCGATATTTTTTAGTGCTGGTGGCCGCATCATCCCAGGAGCGAGTTTGTAAGCGACCTTCAATATAAACCCGGCTGCCTTTTTTTAACCATTGTCCGGCTATTTCGGCTAATCTTCGCCATAAAACAACTGGATGAAATTCGGTTTTTTCTTGTTTGGCGCCACTTTGGTCTTTCCAGGCAAAACTGGTGGCTACGGTAATAGTGGCAACCGATTGCCCGGCTGGCGTGGTGCGGACTTCTGGATCCCGGGTTAAATTACCAATTAATAGAATTTTATTTAAGCTCATAGCCATAGGGGTGGCGGTTAAATATTAAGATTGTCTTCGTTTAAGAGTTCATCTAATTTTTTATCTAAATCTTCCAAAGAAATTTTATTAACTTCTTTAGCCTTGGCTGTTTCTTTGGTGGTTTTTTCTACTTCTTTGGCCCGAACTCGTTTTTGGCGGGATAGTTCCTGTTTGGCAATTTCTTCGGCGGATAATTTTTGTTTAACTACTATTAAAAAGCGCACCAACTGCTGGTTTAGGTTTAAAAACTTATTAATAGTTGGCAATTGGTTGGGGGTTAAGTCAAACTCAACCGCATAGTAACTGCCATGCCGATGCTGGCCAATTGGATAGGCCAACTTCTTTTTGCCTAAAGCAAAAATCGGACTTAAATTAAGAACGCCTTTTTCTTGAAGTAAGGCAATAACTTCGTCGTTAACCGGCTTATTTTCTTCGTCGGTTGATAACCCGGATAAGATCCAGGTTAGTTCGTAATGTTTAGGAGTTTCTCGCATAGGAAAAACTTTCCTTTCTTGGTAAAATCAATAGCTTTTTAGGCTTTGATTTTGCCTGCCTGCCGATAGGCAGGGAGTTTACCATGGTAAACCAGGCTTTGGTTACTAGGGATTCCGCCCCAATTTATTGGAACGGAATTTGGCTAATTATTTGGTATCAGCAGGGTATCATAATTGTTTATTTTTGGCAACCCTTGGCCGATAATCCTTGGGGACGGCAGGGGGGTCGACATGGTTTCAAATCATCTGTTACAATGAAAGTAGCTTATGGAAAATACTTATTGTTTTATCTTTGGCAAAACGCCTCAGCTGTCTTTAGCCGAAATTATGGCGGTTTTGGGTTCGGGCATTAAGCTGTTGTTGGTAACTGAAGACGCCGCCATAGTGAGCTGTCCTCAACCTCTGGCAGTTGCTAAATTGCAGGATCAATTGGGCGGAACCATTAAGATCGGTTTGATTTTTGGTACTACTACTGATTTAGCTGAAATTAATTGGTCAAAGTGGTGGCAGCCAACTGCGGGTCGGTTTCAATTTGGTTTTAGCGCTTATGGTTTGAGTCGGTCGGAACAAGTTAAAGTTAAGAATGTCGGTCTGCGTTTAAAAAAGACTTGGGTCAGTCAGGGGTCGCCTTGTCGGTTGGTGGTTGGCAAAGAAGCGGCTTTGTCCTCAGTAATTGTTATTAAAGAAAAATTATTAAATCCGGGCGCAGATTTTTTAATAATTAGTGATCCAAATAAAAAGTGTTGGTGGCTAGGACAAACTCAGGCTTGTCAAAAGTTTGCTGAGTACGCTGAAGCCGAGTTTGGCCGGCCGCAA